>JAZUQW010000023.1:0-5739 GCA_045605905.1 Eubacteriales bacterium | reverse complement strand
CAGCAAGCTTCTTAGAAAGAATAGAACCAACTATCAAAGGAATTGATGGTACCGTACCAGTGACATCGCGCAGTGCGTAAAGCTTTTTATCCGCTGGGGCAAGATTGCCGCTTTGACCGCTTACCGCAAGACCCGCGTTGTTTATCGCTCTAAAAAACTCTTCTTTAGTCAGCGACGTGCGAAAACCGGGAATTGATTCCAATTTATCAACGGTGCCGCCGGTATGCCCAAGTCCCCTGCCACTCATTTTTGCTACCTTAATGCCCAAAGAGGCAACCAAAGGCGCCACGATAAGCGTGGTTTTGTCACCAACGCCGCCTGTAGAGTGTTTATCTATTTTTACTCCCTCTATAGGTGACAGGTCCACAATTTCTCCCGAATCTCTTATTGCAAAGGTCAGATTCTCTGTTTCTTCTTCATCCATTCCCTTAAGGCAAATTGCCATAAGTAAAGCGGATACTTGATAATCCGGTATGTTACCCGCGGTATATTCCTTTGTGACGTACTCAATTTCGCCTTTAGACAACTTACAGCCATCACGTTTTTTAGTTATGATATCGACTATGTGCATTATGTTAACCTCTTATATCGGTAAAAGCACAAGGTAACAGCGCCCCCAAGCTTGTTTCGGTATAACTGCCTTGGCTATCGGTAACAAGCAAAACCTTTAAGCTTTCCCCGCAAAATTCCGACAGCACCTGTCTGCATACGCCGCATGGCGCGGTTGCTGTAACCTCATCCTTGCCGCCTGCCACCGCGATGGCAACAAAATCTTTTACACCTTCGCTTACGGCTTTAAAGATAGCCACGCGCTCGGCACAAACGGTTGGGGTAAAAGCAACGTTTTCTATATTACAGCCTGTAAACACTCTGCCGTCAGCCGAAAGCAATGCCGCACCAACCCTAAAGCACGAATACGGAGCATACGCTTTTCCTCTTGCCATAACGGCAGATAATGCCAAATCTTTATACAACGCTGTTCATCTCCTTGACAATGCTGACAATACGGCTTGTGCCAAGTCTATGGGCACCAGCCTTAAGAAATGATATTCCGTCATCAAGGGTGGCTATTCCACCCGCAGCTTTTATTTTTAAGCCCGACGGAGCGTGCTTTGCGAAAAGCTTAATATCATCTACGGTAGCACCTGCTTTTGAAAACCCTGTGGAGGTTTTAATGTAATCTGCTCCCGCTCTGCCGCAAACACGGCACATTTCTGCTTTTTCATCGTCGGTAAGCAAGCAGGTTTCAATTATAACTTTCAATATTTTGTCGCCACAGGCAGCCTTTACAAGACGGATCTCTGCTTCAATATCCGCAAATCTGCCCTCTTTAAGCGCGCCTATGTTTATTACCATATCCACCTCATCGGCGCCGTTTGCAACGGCTTCCGCCGCCTCAAAAGCTTTTGATGAGGAGGTGCTGTATCCGTTTGGAAAACCCACGACTGTACATATTTTTACTCGTCCTGCTACGTATTCGGCACACTGTTTTACAAACGCTGCGGGAATACATACGGATGCGGTACCGTATTGAATGCCTTCATCGCAAACAGCTTTGATCTGCACCCAAGTTGCGTCCACCTTTAGTAAAGTGTGGTCAACATGGGAAAGCAAAAGTTTTACATCCATAAAAGCCACCTCACTAAACTGCCGCACCGTCGGGGATGTTTTTGATCATCTTTTTGTAAAGCATTGCAAACAAGAATAAACTTACCGCAATAGACATTACCTCTGCAATGGGGAACGCCCACCAAACCGCTGATATCTTGCCGGTTTGAGCTAACAAATAAGCCGCGGGTATAAGCACCAAAAGTTGACGTGCGGCAGAAACTATCATAGAGTTTATGCCCTTGCCCAAAGCTTGGAACACAGAACCGATAACTATACAGAAGCTTGCTATAGGCAAGTGAAGACTAATAGTGCCCAATGCCTTTTCGCCCACTGTATAAAAGCTGTCGAGATTACAGTCGGAAGGTTCGAATATACCAAGCAAGCCATGGGCAGCGAAGCGCATAACCAAGCAGCCTACCGTAAGGAAGCAAAAGCCCCATATCATAGCCAAGCGCAAAGTCTTTATCATGCGTTTGCGGTTACCTGCACCGAAATTATAAGCCATAATGGGGATAAGTCCGTTATTAAGTCCGAACATAGGCATAAAGAAGAAGCTTTGCAATTTGAAATACACGTTATAAACCGTATACCCCGTTGTATCTTTAAACCCGTTCAAAATACGCTGCATAAAATAGGTCATAAACGAGCCTATGGCTACCATCAAAATGGAAGGTACACCGATGGAATATATTCTGCCGATGATACCCAAATTTGGGTGGAATTTAAGCAAATTAAGCTTTACATCCTTATTTTTGAGCAGATTAAACGCTACTGCCATACCTGCAGCAACAATTTGGCCCAAAACCGTTGCATAAGCCGCACCTGCAACACCCAAGCCCAAACCGAAAGGCATGGTTATACCAAAAACGACCTGACCTTTTGAAAAAATGAATATAGGGTCAAGAATGATATTTATAATTGCGCCTGTGCCTTGGGTAAACATTGTATAAATTGTTCTGCCCGTAGCTTGAAGCAAGCGTTCAAACATTATCTGAAAATAAACGCCGAAGGAAAGAAGGCAAACTATACGCAGATATTCATTGCCAAGGGCCTTGGTTTGAGCGTTCACCTTACAGGAATCCATATAAAGCTCCACACCGAAAAGCCCGAAAAGCATAAACACTATGTACGCTAAAAGGGCAAGGAATATACCGTTTTCCGCAATTCTATTGGCTCGGTCGAACTTCTTTTCACCCAAAGAGCGTGACAACAAAGCATTAACGCCCACAGCGGTACCCGTGCCCACACCTATAAGAATATTTTGTACAGGAAAAGCCGCACCAACGGCGTTGAGTGCGTTTGTGCCTACCTTTGCAACAAATATGCTGTCTACAACATTATACATAGCCTGTACAATCATAGATATTATCATGGGTACAGACATAGTTAAAAGCAGTTTGCCCACAGGCATTGTGCCCATCTTATTTTCTTTTTGCGGCGCTTTCGCCGCAACACCGACTTCGCTCATTTTCAACCTCTGTTATGAATCAAATCAATTTTTTTAGTGCACCTGTGGGGCAAAGCTCTACGCACTTTCCGCACTCCGCACAAGCCTTTATTACATCACTGTGTGCAAATTCAGGTTTAATAACCGTGGTAAAGCCTCTGCCAACCAAACCCAAAATGCTCTTATTTACAACCTCGTCGCAAACGCGTACGCAAAGACCGCAAAGTATGCACTTACCGTTATTTCTTTCTATAACGTTAAGCTTTGTTTCGCTTTCGGCTCGGCGCTTTGCCCCCTCGAATCTGACGGTGTTAAGATACATATCGCTGTAGCGGATAAGTTTACAGTCGTTATAATCGTGGCAACCGCACTCAAGGCAGCGCTTTGCCTCCGCCCTTGCCGCTTCTTCCGAAAAGCCCAGATATATCTCGCCGAAATCCTTTTTACGTTCTTCTGCGGGACGGGTAGGCATTTCCGCACGGGGTAGCTTTTCTCTGTCTTCAAAATCTTTTTCACTAACCTTACGTTCGGAAACGAAAGGCTTTCTGTAAGGAACATCTGCGCCGTTGAGATAGGCATCCACAACATTTGCGGCACGGTTACCCTCGCCAATGGCCTCAACTGCTATGCTCGCGCCCTTATTTGTGGCATCGCCTATGGCAAACACGCCTTCAAGATTGGTGCGGAAGCTGTTTTCATCAGCAGCGATTATACCTCTGCGATTAAGCTCTAACGTCTCAAAGCCGCTTGTGCAAACCTTTTGACCGATGGCGGCAATAAAGCTGTCAGCCTCTATATACTCAAACTTACCTTCAACGGGAACAGGGCTTCTTCTGCCGCCTGCATCGGGCTCACCAAGCTCCATAACCTGAAGCTTTACAGATTTAAGAGCGCCGTCCTCCCCTATCAGTTCACAGGGGTTAACAAGGAATCTAAAGTTTACGCCCTCTTCCTTTGCCTCGGCAATTTCTATCTTTTCCGCAGGCATTTCTTTTTCGGTACGTCTGTAAACAACGGTAACTTCTTTAGCGCCGAGTCTTACCGCGCTACGGCAAGCGTCCATGGCGGTGTTGCCGCCGCCTACTATTACAACCTTTTCACCCAATTGCACAGGGTTACCCTCTGCAACGGTGCGTAAAAACTCTATACCGCCGTAAACACCCTTAAGCTCTTCGCCGGCGCAACCTACCTTCATACCTGTCCACGCGCCTATGGCAACTATAACAGCATCGTTCTGTGCTTTAAGCTCCTCAAAGCTTATATCCTTACCTATGGAAACACCGCAACGTATCTCTACGCCCGCTTTTTGAATATGGGCAATTTCCTTATCCAAAACCGCCTTGGGCAAACGATACTCGGGGATACCGTAACGAAGCATGCCGCCGGCTTTGGGCATTGCCTCGTAAATTGTTACAGAATGACCCTTAAGTGCCAAAAAGTAGCCGGAGGTAAGACCTGCGGGACCTGCACCGATAATAGCAACTTTTTTACCTGTAGGCGCAGCCTTTACTATTTCTGCCTCATCTGCAGCCAACACTTTATCTGCGGCAAAGAACTTAAGCTGTGCTATGGAGATAGGCTCTTCCACATATTTCCTGCGGCACGCCTTCTCGCAAGGATGAGGACATACTCTGCCTATGGATGCGGGCAAAGGAAGCTTTTCTCTTAAAATACGAACTGCCTCGGCATAGTCGCCGTCGGCAATGGCTTTAACGTAGCCCTGCACATCGGTACCGGCAGGACAGTTAAGACCACAGGGACCTTTGCAATCACCGTCGTGGTCACTCATAAGAAGCTCTAAAGCAAGCTTACGAGAGGAAAGCACGCGGGGGCTGTTGGTATCAATATCCATGCCATCGCTTGCTACGGTAGAGCAGGCGCGCATAAGTTTAGGCATACCCTTGGCCTCCACAACACAAAGACCGCAGGCGCCGTAGTTTTTTACAAGCTCACTTTCGCAAAGGGTGGGTATCTCTACCCCTCCGCGGCGGGCAATTTGCAATATAGTTTCGCCTTTTTCGCCCTCCAAGGGGATTCCGTTTATTGTAATTTTGATTTTTTCCATAATTATTCCTCCCCCTTTAGCCTACCTTAACCGCACCGAAACGGCAAACCGTAGCGCATTTTCCACACTTTATACACTTTTCGGTATCAATAACAAAGAACTCTTTTACCTTGCCGCTTATTGCGCCCACAGGACAATTGCGAGAACACAAGGAACAACCTATACATTTTTCCTTATCTATCGTATATTGCTTAAGAGCACTACATTCACCTGCAGGGCATTTCTTTTCATTTATGTGGGCTTCGAACTCTTCTCTAAAGTACTTAATTGCGGTAAGTACAGGGTTGGGTGCTGTTTGACCCAAGCCGCAAAGTGCACCGTCTTTTATGCCAAGGCAAAGCTCGGTAAGTAATTCTATATCCCCTTCTCTGCCATCTCCTTCGGTAATGCGTGTAAGTACCTCAAGCATACGTTTAGTGCCTATACGGCAGTGTATGCACTTACCGCAGGATTCTTTAGCCGTAAAGTCAAGGAAGAACCTTGCCATATTAACCATACAGGTACCTTCATCCATAACAACCATACCGCCGGAGCCCATAATGGCACCGGTTGCGCCCAGGGCGCGGTAGTCAATGACAGTATCCAGCAGGTGAGCGGGGATACAGCCGCCGGAGGG
>JAZUQW010000022.1:0-5226 GCA_045605905.1 Eubacteriales bacterium | reverse complement strand
GCAGGTCTCGGTATGGTTGACGGACTTTTGAGTCTGTTACCTGTGGCTAAAGTGGGGCATATAGGTCTCTATCGCGACCCCGAAACGCACACACCTGTGGTGTATTACTGCAAGCTTCCGGTGGATATTGAAGAGCGTATAGTTATTGTCTGCGACCCTATGCTTGCAACAGGCGGTAGCGCTTCCGATGCCATACGTATGCTTAAGGATAAGGGATGTAAGAATATTAAGCTTATGTGTCTTGTTTCCGCTCCCGAAGGTGTAAAGAAAATTCAGGAAGAACACCCTGATGTTGATATTTTTACCGCCGGCCTTGACGAAAAACTTAACGATCACTGCTATATCGTCCCCGGTTTGGGTGATGCGGGCGACCGTCTCTTTGGTACAAAATAAGGTATAATTGTCTTAACAAAGCAAAATGACTACAACCACCCCATAAAGTCTGTTACTTTATGGGGTTCCAAAAACAAAAAACGCTGTTGCAAAGTCTGCAACAGCGTTTATTGTCGGGGTTCCCAAGAAATCGTCAGATTTCTTGGGGTGATTTTTTATGTAAACAGCAAGCTGTTTTCCTCGGGATCGGTAAGCTTTAAAACATGGGGCTTAAGCTTAAGCAGATCTAAACAAAACTTTCCGCAAACACCGTCATCCTTTATTAGTCCTTTTGTGTCGCAAATACAAGTGCCGCTGTCTCCCAAAGGAACCGAATGTTCACAATAAGCGCATATTCTGTTTTCAGGTAAACATTCCGCTTTTTTCTTTTTAAACATTTTAGTCCTCCGTCCATTGTGTTAAATACTTGAGCATATCAGCAGTGTAACCTTCAATATCAGCCGTTCCGCAAATATAAAGCTCTTTATTTAAGGATTTAAACCCGGGGGTTTCTGTCAAATCGGTTGTACCGTCAACGGCGAGGGAAGAAAGCTTTCTGCCAAATTTTTCATCACTGCCATCTATTTCTACGCCTAACGTATTTAGGCTTGCAAGCTTGCCGTTATCACGTAGGTATACATAAACCTCTTCGCATACAATAAGTATCTTGTTGCCTTGTGCCAGTTCATCAACGCCGGCTTGCTCTTCTTCTCCGAAGATTGTCACGCCGTGTTTGTTTGAAAGTATCTTTTGTTCTTCGTAATTCATGATAGCAACACGATCTCTATCATATTTTCGGCCTATATTATAAACACTGTACTCAATGTCATAAACCGTGTTTGTGTAAAGTGTCTGCTCGCCTATACATACTAAATCTACTTCAACGCGCTCGTTGTGGTCTGTGTATTTCAGCAAAGCCTTGAAAAAGTCATAATTGTTTTTATACAGTTCAGTGCCGTTGTCATAGTCCGCATCGTTGTCAGCGTTGCTTCTAAAGCAAAGGATGCTGTTACGGTCTATCTTGTCAAAACCACCCGTTTCCGCAACAGCCAAATACTTAAGTCTTATGCCATAGCCGTCGCCTTCGGTATTTTCCGGTGTGTATCCCAATATACTGCTTATGGGTGCAAGGGCTTCTGATTTTACCAGCTTGTCAAAATACGCATCGTTTACAATAAAAATATGGTGGTCGCCTGCAAGTATCTCTGTATTGAATCTGTTTGCTGTATTAGAGTCGTCGTGTTTGAAATAGGCAAAGGACAGATCTATCTCACCGTTGTCGTTAAAATCAACTGCGTTGTGTCCAAAGTCTTCAACAATAATATCTCTGTCGCTGCCGATATCGGCCTCACCCACAAAAAGTATGGTAATTTCAGGGTCAACCTTCTTCATGCATTGCACCGTTGCAATGCTTAAAAATATCAACATCAAGGCACCCACCGAGATGTGCCATTTATGGTAGAACCAAAGGTTCTCAAACCAACCTATCAACCCTTTTTTGCGCTCGCGTTTTTCTTCGTTTGTGTTTTTCATTTGGATTCCCTCCGTCTAATTTTTCATTATATCACAGCGTTTATCTTTTTACAATAGCAAACTGTCGAAAAAATATTTCTTGCAATTGCCGGGCAAATATGTTATTCTAAATGCAATAAACGAAGAGGAGGGCATATTATGGCGGTTCAAGAATCCGGCGAAATGTATTTAGAGGCTATCTATGTGCTCTCACAAAACGGCTCTGTGCGTGCGATAGATGTTGGTGAGTACTTGGGGTATTCAAAGCCAAGCGTCAGCCGTGCCATGGGGATTCTTAAATCCGGTGGCTATATATCCGTGGCAAAAGACGGGTTTATCGAGCTTACCGAAGCAGGCTTGGAAATAGCTATGGATATATATGAAAAACATACTATAATTACAAAATTCCTTGTCAGTCTTGGGGTAGATAAAGACACTGCGGCAGAGGATGCCTGCAGAATAGAGCATCATATAAGTGCGGTTTCGTTTCAGGCTTTAAAACGGCATATTGAAAGTATATAATTAAACGGCTACGTGTTTTATACACGTAGCCGTTTTTGTCGGGGCAACCAAGAAACCGATCGGCTTCTTGGAGAAATTAGATGCGCTTATTTACCGAGCTTTCTTTGTATAAGCTTTACGATTTCCATAATGGGCAGTATTGTTATTGCTATGCCCATGGCGATAATGTATTCGTTAAAGGTTATGGAAGAAAAACTAAATGCATTTCTCAAAGGCTCAATGAATACAACAAGTGTTGTAAGTGTCAAAGACAAAGCCATAGCTCCCCAAAGTACAGGGTTGTGTCCTTTTATGGTAAACACACTCTTTCTTCTGGAACGCATATTAAAGGAATGGACTATTTCAACCATCGAAAGCGTAAGGAATGCCATGGTTATGCCATCCTCGCTATCTGCAAATCCCCAAGATCCATATTGCATATAGTGACCTGCAAAGAAAGAGGCAAGCGTAAGGATGGCCACGATCGCACCTTGGAACACTACGTCAAAGCCCATTCCGCCGGCAAATATACCGTCGTTTGCATTGCGTGGCTTACGGCGCATAATGTCGCCTTCTGCCTTTTCCATGCCCAAGGCCAAGGCGGGGATAGAGTCGGTAACCAGGTTTATCCACAAAAGGTGAGGCGCTTTAAGAATCACAAAGCCGAGCAGGGTAGCGGTAAATATGGCAAACACCTCTGCCAAGTTAGAAGAGAGCAAATACTGTATAGCCTTGCGTATATTATCATAAATACGGCGACCTTCTTCCACTGCAGAAACTATTGTTGCAAAGTTATCGTCAGCCAAAACCATATCCGCAACGTTTTTGGTAACATCCGTACCGGTTATACCCATGCCAACGCCTATATCTGCGTTTTTAATGGAGGGCGCATCGTTAACGCCGTCGCCCGTCATAGCGGTAATACAACCCTTTGCTTTCCACGCCTTAACTATGCGTACCTTATGTTCAGGTTGAACGCGGGCATAAACTGAAAACTTGTCTATATTTTCATTAAGATACTCTTCGGAAAAACCGTTAAGTTCCGCACCTGTTATAGCGGCGGCTTCGTCATCCAAAATACCAAGCTGCTTTGCAATTGCAACTGCCGTATCCTTGTGGTCGCCGGTTATCATAATGGGGCGAATACCCGCGCTGCGGCACTCTGCTATAGCATCCTTAACTTCGGGGCGTATGGGGTCTATCATACCTGAAAGACCTATATAGCAAAGCTCGTTTTCCAAATATTCAGGAGTATATTCTTTCGGTTCTTCTTTCCAAATACGCATAGCTCCGCAAAGCACGCGCAACGCCTTGTCTGCCATTCCTTTGTTAGCCGCAACGATATTAGCCTTGATTTCTTCGGTTATAGGTGTTACTTTTCCGCCGATAAATGCGTGGGTGCAAAGTTTTAATACTTCATCGGGAGCGCCTTTTGTGTACTGAATAACCTGTCCGTTAGCTGTTTTGTGAACCGTGGACATCATCTTACGCATAGAGTCAAAGGGCGCCTCGCCTATTCTGGGGAACAATTTGGTTTGTTCGTCCTTGGGTAAACCTGCCTCGGTAGCGGCATTAACAAGCGCACACTCGGTAGGTTCGCCAACAGCGTCGCCGTCCTCGCCCTGTACAGCGTCACTGCACAATGACATTGCGTTTACAAGCAAAGCGGCATCTTCGGTATAACTTTCAACCACGGTCATTTTGTTTTGGGTTAGCGTACCTGTTTTGTCGGAACAAATAATTTGTGTACAACCCAAGGTTTCAACTGCGGTAAGTCTGCGAATAACCGCCTTGCGCTTTGACATATTTGTAACGCCTATTGCAAGCACTATGGTAACAACTGCCGCAAGTCCTTCGGGAATCGCCGCAACAGCAAGGCTTATAGCAACCATAAACGTATCAAGTATAACGTCTTGACCAATAGTATCGGCGCGCAAAAGCTCTATGCCGAAAATAACCGCACAGATTACCAAAACCAAAACAGTCAGCACCTTGCTAAGTTGAGAAAGCTTTTTTTGCAAAGGTGTTTCGCCTTCTTCTGCTACTGCAAGGGCGTCGGCAATTTTGCCCATTTCAGTCTCCATACCCGTAGAAACGACCACAGCCAAGCCTCTGCCGTAAACTACGGTACTGCCCATATAAAGCATATTCTTTCTGTCACCAAGAGGAACATCGGCATTTTGACCTGCACTTAATGTCTCTACCTGCTTTGTTACCGGCACAGACTCACCGGTAAGCGCCGCTTCCTCCACCTTCATGCTTGCACACTCTATAATGCGTGCATCCGCAGGAACAGAGTCGCCCGCTTCAAGCACGATGATATCACCGGGCACGATATTGTCACTGGGAACAGTAATTATTCTACCGTCGCGTATAACTTTCGAGGTTGCTGCGGCTATCTCTTGCAACGCCGCAATCGCCTGTTCGGCCTTGCTTTCTTGTACAACACCGAGAATGGCGTTTATAAGCACAACAGTAAGGATAATAATTACGTCGAATATCCCCTCACCTTCGATAGCTGCCAATGCGCCGGATATGGCGGCGGCAACTAACAAAATAATTATCATCGGGTCAGCTAATTCGCCAAGGAAACGACGCAACAAAGAAACCTTTTTGCCTTCCTTAAGCTTGTTGGGGCCTACTTTTTCAAGTCGCAACGCAGCTTCTGATTTATTAAGCCCGTTTTCGCTTGAATTTTGTTCTGCCAAAACCTCGGCAGAAGAGCGCAGATACTCTTTCAAATCAATTCCTCCTTGATTGGATAATACAAAAAAACTCATATACAGTAAGCTGTATATGAGTCTCATTCTTTACGGGCAGACCAGGCAAAGCCTTGATGTT
>JAZUQW010000021.1:0-11545 GCA_045605905.1 Eubacteriales bacterium | reverse complement strand
TCACAGAACGACATGGCTACGATCCGACTTTTGCGGAAACTTCACTTTCTGCCTGAAGACAAAGACCGCCAACCTTGGGCATTTTCTTTGCCAAATACTCGGAAAGCTCGGTTTGAGGGGTAATGGGATAACCGAAGAAATAACGGCAACCTGCACGAATGGCGGCTTCACCGATAACCTCGTTGCCCTTCATAAGCATTTTTTCACCCATTATTTCTCACTTCCTTTCTCTACGGTAATAATAACATCGGGACACATAGTGGCACACATAGCGCAAGCTATGCATTTTTCCATATCTGTAATGTGTGCAGGATGATAGCCCTTAACGTTAAGGGCAGAGCTGTCAAGGGCGATAAGCCCCTTGGGGCAAGCAGTAACGCAAAGCCCACAGCCCTTACAAAGGTCTGTTTTAAAGCTAATCCTGTTCATTTTTAGCTTCCTTTCTCTGCTTCTATATTAAAATTTTTTACATTAGAACAGCTGTTTTGTTGCGTTATCCATATAGATAACATCATCGGCTGTAACGCCGCTTACGTTTTTTAGTACCGTGTTGCCCAAAAAGGGTATACCTGTTTTTTTGGACAACTCCTTGCAAACCTCTATTCCTTTTTCTACGGTTTGCGCCACAGTTTGGTCGCCTAAATTGGTGTTGTTTACAATGCCGCTGAATTTAAGGCGCGACATCGCTTCTATCTCCCTTAAGGATTGTTCTGCCTCCTCTACTGTGGTGGTAAGGGGGCGACAGGCGTTGTATACATAAAGCATATCGTAGCCGTGTTTTTCAAATTTTTCTTTATACATAGACAATGCAATGGCACCGTCATCGCCGCCCACATCTATGACCGAAAAGTCAGTTCCGTCAAAAACCGACAAAAACTCCGGCGGAATAGATGGGATATCCACATTGGAATTGGCAAATTGGGGGATTATACAACGGATGCCCAACGCCGTAAGTTCTTCTGCGTTGTCGGCTGTCCTGAAATAGGGGTTTACCACATCCAGATCCGCAATACTTACCTTTTTGCCGTTGGCTGCAGCAAGCTTTGCCAAATTGACGGCAACGTTGGTTTTGCCCGCCCCGTAATGACCGCAAACTACTACTATACGATTTTTGAATTTGTTAAGCATTTTATTCTCCGCACCTTATAATGTCCCACTCCTTTGCATCCTTAAGCGGTATGTAAAACACCTGCTTGGGGTGAGGGACATTTTCTATTTCTTCCATGTCTTCGTTATACATTTTTTCTATTACGGCTTCTCTGCCGCAACTGCCTGCACTTAAGATCTGCACCTTATCGCCCACGGAAAACTTGTTGCGTTGTATACATTTTGCAAGCCCCGAATTGGGGTCATAATGGCTGACAGTTGCCAAATATGCCCTGTCATTAAGGTACACATTGGCACTGCAAACCTTTGCGCTTTGATGGGGCGATGTAAAGAAAAAGCCCGTGTCGTACTCTCTGTGGCTTACACTTTCGGTCTCCTTCTTCCAAGCGGGGTCAACCTTATATCCATCGGGGTCAGCCAAATAAGCATCGTAAGCCATGCGGTAAGCGTTGGTAACGGCGGCGGTATAATAAGCACTTTTCATTCTGCCTTCTATTTTAAAGCTGTTAATGCCCGCCTCTGCAAGCTCCTTAACATGCTCTACCATACACAGGTCTTTGGACGAAAAGGCGTAAGTGCCTTCTTCATCCTCTTTTACTGCGGCAAAGGGTATACCGTCCCTCACATCGGCAAGGACATATTCCCAACGGCAAGGCTGTGGGCACATACCGCGGTTGGCGTCTCTCCCTGTGATATAGTTGGAAAGCAGACATCTGCCGGAATAGGATATGCACATAGCGCCGTGTACAAAACATTCCAGCTCCATATCCTCGGGTATATTTTTACGTATCTCCTTTATCTCGTTTAAAGAAAGCTCTCTTGCCAAGACAACGCGCTTAATGCCCATCTGCTCGTACCAAAAGCGGCAAGTGCGGCTATTGACCGTAGAGCATTGGGTAGAAAGGTGCAGCTCCGCCTCGGGGAAGCGTGCCTTTACCGTTGATATAACGCCGGGGTCGCTTACAATAAAGGCGTCCGGCAAGCAATGCTCTATACTGTCAAGACTGCGGTCAAGTGCCTCCATCTCGTAGTCTCTCGGCATAGTATTAAGGGCGCAGTACACCTTTGCTCCGCGGCTGTGAGCAAAGTCTATGCCCTGCTTTAGCTCTTCGGGGGTAAAATTGTCGGCAGAGGAGCGCATACCGAAGCGGTTAAGCGCCATATACACTGCATCTGCACCGTACATTACCGCAAACTTTAATTTTTCAAGGTTCCCCGCAGGGGAAAGTATCTCACATTTTTTCATTAGTTGTTCCCCGGATAGGTGCCGTTTTTAATCTGCTCGTTAACTTCCGCAGCGGTTTGCTTATTAATGCTGTGCTGATAGGGAGTTTGAGCATAGTATATCTTGCCCGACAAGTCGGCGTTGAAGAAATATGCTGTTGTTAAGTTGAACTCTGCCTTTATCTCTGCCGCCATATCGGGATACACCGCGGCGTCAAAGGCATCAAGCCCGGGGTTGCATATTGCCCCTGCAGGCAGACCTTCATACATATAAGAGTTATATGGCGTATCTATTTCCAAGTGGCTACCGGAGAGTATATCAACTCTGTCCTCATATACACCTTCTTCTCTTATCTTTCGCAGTCTCTCTATCTCCATAACGTACTGAATGGTAGCATCAGACTCCATCTTACTAAAATCAGAAGAGTTGAAACGGTTATGGAATACCTGCGAGATGTTTTCAAAATCCGAAAAGTCCTTACCCTCTGCCTGCACTACCGAAGCAAAGGTTACCATTTCGTCGAAGGTAAAACCAAGCTCCTCACAAACAGGCTTATAGGTAGAGTAATACTCGCTCCAAACTCTGGTAGAGAAGGTGTTAAGCATTTTGTTTATAACATCTACCTCGTCATAATCCTTATAAAAAATATAGGTATCGGGATACAAATAGCCCTCTAAACGGTAGATTCTGCCGGCAGGATACCCTTCCTCTTCCAAAAGCTTTACAAATTCATGCTTATAGGGGTACTCGTTTATGGCATAAATATAGTTTTCACGTCTGCCTATACCGTTTTCCACAAGTAGCTCTATTATCTGCTCTACTGTATAACCTTCGGGGATAACTATGGTTACCTCTTCTCTAACGTATGGCTCGGTAGTAAGGGTGGAAATTATCTGGTCATAGTTCATACTTGGGTTAAGCTTGTAGCTACCCGCAAGATATTTTATATCCGACTCTTTAGGTACCTCTTCACCAAAGAACATGGTTTTACAAAAGTCACCGAAGATGTCTACTATGGTGCCGACAATGTCTTCTTTTTCGCCTTCTACTTCATTATCTTCCACATATTTGTACTTAACGTAGAACTTAAATACCTTTTGCTCGTCAATAATGCCGTTTTCTTCCAACAACTCTGCCACTTGGTTGGTGGTCATATTGTCGGTTAAGGTTATATCTATCTCTTCATCCGCCTTAACAAAGGCAAACATATCGTTAGCCATGGGGATTATGCCCGGCCAAAAGTCACCAAAGCCAAAAGCGGTGAAAAACGCCAATATCAATACTGCGGCGGTATAACCCAGCGCCTTTATAATACTTACGGTAAGACTTCCGTGGGCACGTTTTTCTTTATTGCGACGTTTTGCGCGACGATACGCTCTGCGCATTTTTGCTTTTTTTCTTTTCTTTTTGCGGGCGCTGTCACCTGCAGAAAAATGCTCTTCACCAAACATTTCTTCCGCAAGCTCTTGCTGTTCAACGCTGTTGCCTTCACCGTCAGTAAAATGGCCGCCTTCAGGCGCGGTGCGAGTAGCAGCGTTATCCTCATCGCCCTCGTTTGTGTAATGGGGCTCTTCTGCCTTGCTTACTGCAACGGTATCTTCTATGCCTTCTACCTCTTTATTTGAAACACGGGTCGGCTCTTGCCCGATAGGCGGAGCCTGCTTTGTTACCTCAAACACGGGCACGTATTCCTCTTCATCTGAAGGTACATGCTTTGTTTTTGAGGCATCGTCACCGATTTTTGTTTTGTTGGCATCGCTGTAACGGGAAATCAAATCGAGAAGCTCGTCAGAGCTTTGTTCAGGATTTTTGTTTTCTGTCACTTTGCAGACCCTCCCTGCGAAAAACGGATTATATCAACGCATTGATAAAAATAAATGCGGCTATGGGAATAATAATTGCCGGGGTTATATATACGTATAAATGGTTTATGCTTTTTTCCGGCAAGGGCTCGTCCTTATTAAAAACGCTGTATCCATTATATATCAGCTCTAACCTTGAAAGCAACAATACCGTTGACAAAAGAAGCAACAGCACAAGCACAAAGCCCACGAAAAGAAGACTTGTATTAAACACGGTGGTGCCGATGAAAGCCGTGTTACCGTAAAGGGAATAAGCGTTAAACAGAGTGTGTATTGCCACTGCGGGATAGATAGAACGGCACACCGAGGTAACAGAGCCAAGCACAAAACCTGCAAAAAGGTATATCAAAAAGCCATCGGCAGTGAAATGCACCATTGTAAAATACAGCGCACTTATAATAATGCTGTTAAAGCTGCCGTACTTTTTATATTCGCACAGGACTATTCCTCTAAAAAAGAATTCCTCACACAGTGCGGGTACAAGAGCGTACGCTAAAAACAGCCCGACTTTACCGTCCTCTAAAGCGAAAAGACCATCCATATAGCCTTTAGAGTTGCTAACCTCTATGCCGTTACTGTAAAACAACAGCTTTATAAGTAAGCTTCCAAAGAATACAACGCCCAATGCACCAACGGAAAACAGCACCGAATTGGCATTAATTTTGCCCGAAACCACGGGATAATTCAGCTTACCGCCCCTTAAACCGTAATACAAAAACGAAGGCACGGCAAAAACTATTATTTGTATGATTATTATTACTAAAAACACGCTGTCTTTGCCTATGTTATCTTCGCTTAAATACTTTCCGCTTAATGAAAGCAAAAAATATATAAGTGTTGTCAGCAAAGGCACACTGACAGGAGTTGATTTCAATATTTTAAGCATTTGCCGTCCTCATAAAAAACTATGCTTTTCTTATCTGCTCTTCTATCTTTGCGGCAGCGGCCGGGCCTACAAGCATTTCGGCTATTTTCAACCCAAACTCCATAGACACGCCCATACCCTGTGCGGTAATAAATATATCGTCAACTTCTACCTTTTCACCTGTAACGTTAGCCTCGGGCATATACTGCTCAAAGCCGGGGTAGCAAGCTATATTTCTTCCGTCAAGCAACCCAAGCTTGCCAAGCACAAAGGGTGCCGCACAGATAGCCGCAACATAAACGCCTTTTTCGGCGGTCTTTTTAACCAACTCGTTTACAAGAAAAGTGTCTGATAAAGTTTGCGCGCCGGGCATTCCGCCGGGTAGCACAAGCGCATCCATTTCTTCATCGCCAAGCTCTGAAAGCAGGCAATCGGCTGTAAGCTTTATACCGTGGGTACTTACGACCTGCAGGCTATCCTCTACGGAAGCAAGCACAACCTCGGCACCTGCCCTTGTAAGTATATCCGCAGGCACTATAGCCTCACTCTCTTCAAAACCGTTTGCAAGTAGCATTATAACTTTCATAAAATATCCTCATTTTTTATTGTTTCAAGGTTATGCCTTATCTATTATTTTCATTGCAATGGCAGAAACCTCGGTACTTATATCCTCAATACTTCGTAATGCGCCGTCCCTTACACAATCTACCCTGTACCAACCGCACTGCTCGGAAGCGTATAGCGCCGACTTGTAGCTTGAAGCAAGAAAAGCACTGTTTTTTTCATGTATATCTTTTGCCGCGCCGGTACTGTCACACCGTTTTTGCACAAGACTTTCGGACACTTGAGGTGGCAGGCACAGATATATGACTCCGTCCGGTTTTGGCAAACCCAAAGAGCCGTACTCATAGTTGTTTAGCCATTCCATAAAGGCGTGTCGTTCTCCCTCGGGAAGCTTTGCCATTTGATGCACCAAGTTAGCACTGGTGTAGCGGTTGGCTATAATAACGGTGCCTTCTTCGTATTCCTTTTTCCAATCAAGCATATAACTGCTATACCTATCCATGGCAAAAAAGCTGGAAGCGGCGTAGGCATTAACAGCCATTGGGTCATCTCCAAAGTCACCACGCAAATACATTTCCACCAAAGCACAGCCCGCTGTTTTATAGTTGGGAAACGATATGCAACGATGCTTTATGCCCTGTTTTTTTAAATGCTCACAAAGCGCGTTGCTTTGTGTCTCTTTGCCGGAACCGTCAAGCCCGTCTATAGCAATAAGTATACCTTTTTTCAAAGCTTATCCTTCCTTTCGGGCTTACATTTGACCAAACAACGCGCGCATTTCCGCAGCCTTACCGCAGCTCATCTTACCTTCGGGACAAGGACCCGAAACACAGGGTGGGCCTGCTTTTTTGAACAAGTTGGGTGCTATAGCCTTAACCTGTTTTAGCATTTCGGTTGCTAATTGGCGTATCTCCCACTGGGCGCGAGTACAGCAACGCAAATTAAAGAAATTGTACAGTGAACGCACGTTCATTGTCATAACGATTTTAGTGTCACAAGCGTTGGGAAGCACACTGCGTGCATCCTCAAAAGCAAGCTTTTCCGCCGCTTTCTCTGCGGCTTTTGGTTCCAAGCCCTCGGCAACAAGACGATCTGTATGCTTTTCCTTAAGGATAGCTGCCAATTTAATATAATGCTCTCTGTCCTCTTCCATTGCCTTTAAAAACTCTGCCTTGGCTTCCGGCACCGCTTCGATCGCCGGGGGAACTATGTATGTAAAACGTTCTTTATTGACGTAGCGCTGACTTTGTACACTAAACGACGCTATGCGATGCCGTGTTATTTGTGCAAGTACCGCTCTGGAAACGCCTTCTATACCAAAGGTAAAGCTTGCGTGTTCAAAGGGGCTGGCGTGCCCCAAAGAGGAAAGCATATTTATAAAACTTTCTGTCTTTTCGGGAGTCAAACCCTCCATAATATCATCAATGCCTACTTCAGAATAGCAAAGCTTTGCCGCAGAGGCTATAAGCTTTTCGCAATCGGGTGTATGGGATATTATTTGAACCTTTAACATTTTTTACATCTCCCTTTTTATTGTTGCTGATAATTCTCGTACCAAGCGGAGGCACAGTCACCCAAAGCTTCTACCTCCTCAATACCTGTACAGCACTCAAAGGCGGTATCGGCAATAGAAACAAGCGTTGAAGGCAAAGAAAGCTTTTTCAAGCCCACGCAACCGAAAAAGGCATACTCACCCAAGGTTTCCACACCTTCTTCCAAATGTAGCTCTTCCAACAAAACACAGCCGAAAAAGCAATAATCGGGTATGGCGACAACAGCGCTGCCAAGACTTACCGTCTTTAGGTTGCCGCAATGGAAAAACGCGCTTGCCGACAGTTCGCAAACTTCCGGCAGCACCACAGAATCGATACCCGCACATTTTTTAAAGGCGCCCTCGCCAATAAGCAGGGTGGCATCGGGTACAACATATTCCTCTGCGATATAGCCTTGAGGACATCTTATAAGACAGCTTTTATCGTCGGTATACAATACGCCGTCCACAGAAAGATAATAGCTGTTTGCCGCGTCTACATTAATTTTAGTCAAAGCCGGGCAATTATCAAAGCAGTTGGCGTTGATAAGTGCAACACTGTTACCGATGTTAACCTCACTCAACGAACCGCAACCCGAAAACGCACCGGAGGACACGTTGATTACGCTGTTGCCAACATTTACAACCTTTACTGTGCCGTTGTTTGAAAAAGCGTTCTCTGCGATGGCAGTAACGGTATAGCCCTCTATTTCTTCGGGAACGGTTATTTCTTCCGCCGTGCCGTAGTAAGCACAAAGCTGTACTACACTGTCTGTGACAATATAGCCGAAATCGCCTGATGCGAGGACTTCTTTTTCTTCTTCTACGCTTTCGTTGCTTATTTCTTCGCTGTTTTCGGATTCAGATACTACAGAAGACTCTTCGGCGGTATCATTTACTTCGGGCTTAATTTCGCCAAGATCGGCACTTTCCGCAGGAAGTGGCTTAACAGGCTGCTTTTTGTTGCCTCCGCAAGCACACACTGACAAAAGCAACAACGCGCATATAAGAAGCGATAAAGCTTTTTTAAACTCTAATTTCATCATTCAACCAAATTCAAATATTTACTGCCTATACCATTGCCGATAAGCCAAGTATAAGCATAACTGTCGGCTTTGACCGTAAACACAAGTGAGCCGCATTCGTCAAAGGCGTATTTTCCTATATTTTGTATATTATCGGATAAACTTAAGCTTGTAATCTTTTCGCAACCGGAGAAAGCACGCATACCGATTTCGGTAACAGAGCTTTGGTTGTACTCAACCTTTTGCAAATAGGTGCAACCGAAAAAGCAACCTGCAGGCACAGAGCTTAAATCGGCGGGAAGCTTTGCGGACTTCAGCGACCAGCAGTGTGAGAAGGTATATTCACCCATACTTTCTATGCTGTCGGGCAGGCTGATTTCTTTCAGCAAGGTGCAATAAGCGAAAACAGAATCGCCCAAACTTGCAAGAATACTGCCATTTTCAAAGCTTACGGCATTAAGGTTGGTACAACCGCTAAACACCTTATCGCCAATAAACTCTACCTCCGCGGGGATAACTATTTCAGAGAGGTAAGAGCAACCCTCAAACAACCCTACGGGAAGCTCGGTCACAGCGGAAGGAAGTTTTAAGCTAACAAGACTTTCGCAATAAGCAAAGGCGCTTTCACCAAAGAATAACACTCCATCCGGTATTACGTTATCATTTCCGCCAAAGCTTATTGTGCGCAAAGAGGAACAGGAATAGAAGCAAAAGTCGGGTATTAATTGAACCTCTGCAGACAGCGCAACAGAGCCTAACGCCCCACAATATGCGAAGGCGTTATCACCCAATACCGAAACGCCCTCAAAACCCTCGTCACATTCGAAGCTTAAGGTTTTAAGCCGTCTGCATCTGTAAAAGGAATAGTTACCGACAGTACTTATATTGCCCTTAAAGGTTAGGTTAACCAACCTGTCACATTCGTAAAATGCTTTATTCGGAATACTGCCTTCCCAATAAACGGTAAGGTTACGCAAGGTTTCAGGCATAACACTTATGTTATCGGCGTAGCTGCCGGCGCCGAAAATACTGCCCACAAACAGAACGTCGTTTCCGTTACCGAGGAAAGGGAGGGTTAGAGTTTCCAACTTTTCACAGCCTTGGAAAAGGTTCATGCCCATTTCTGTAACCGTTTTGGGCAATACCACCGTTTTTAATGCGGTGCAGTTTTTAAATGCGCCGTTGCCAACATTTTCTGCTACGGTAAATTCTATGCTGATCAAGTTTTCACAATCCTCAAAAGCTTCGTCTGCCACAGTCAAGCCGCCCGCGCGTACATTTTGCAAACTTTGGGGCACCCCACGTTCACCAAAAATATAGGCAAAATTGTTGTCGCCGTCGGTGCCGCCGATAAAAGGCAACTCTATAGCGATCAGCTTTTGACAATTTGCAAAAGCGCCGTACTCTATAACCTCCACTGTATGTGGAACGATAAGCTCCGTAACAGCAAAGGAAGTAGTGCCATCTTCATCCACTCTGTCAGAAAAAGCGTTTTTATACACTGCAAGAACAGGCTTGCCCTCTATGTGAGTAGGTATCTTCACAAGCGCCTCTGTTCCTGTATAGCCCTCTATTGCAACGCCCTTAAGCCCGGAGATGCTGTCGCGGTCTGAAACCACAAATAGGTCTGCCGCAGTTTCGGGTATAACCACAGACTCATCTTCCGGCGCGGAAACATCATCCTTCTCGCCACGGTCGGGAGCGGAAGACACCTGCCCCTCCCCTTCTATAAGCGACTCTAAAAAAGAATCCACATCCACACAGGCAGAAAGACTTAAGACCGTCGCAAATAAAAGCACGGCACATATAAAATATTTTATTGCACAGTGTAATTTTTTTACAGAAAACATTAACATTTTCCTTTCGTTAACAGGTAACACTTTTGTCGTGACGACGAACCTAACATTTGACCTGCTACCCCATTTGAAAATCCTATCTCAATATGTATTATCTCACAATTTGCCCTATTTGTCAATCTTTATAGACAAAAATAAAGCGACAAAATAAGACAATATGCACAAATCGGCAGAATCACCCCAAGAAATCTGACGATTTCTTGGGGACCCCGACAAAAAATCGCCCCCAACACCAACAATTGGAGGCGATTTGCTATTTTACGGCAATTTTCTCTTTCTTTTGCAAGGTTAATTTAAGAATAAACTTGTCCCAGGCATAAAGGATGGACGGAAGCACCATTGTTATAAATGCCGTGGATGCCAAAGTTCCTATACCTATGGTCAAGCCTGTGTCGGATATTGCGTTTTGGCTAGAGATAAAGAAGATTACAAAGCCTGCAATTATCATAGTCATACCCGAAGTAAATACCGTAGGTAAAGCTGAATTGACCGCCGATTCCAACGCGGTATCTTTAGAGCAGTCTTTGCACCTTGTAATATAGTTGCTTGACATTAATATGCCGTAGTCAATGGTTGCGCCCATAAGTATACAGGAGGACATTATATAGCTCATAAAGAATTCCGACTTGCCCCACAGACACATAACGGCCATAGCCAGCCACACCGCACCCTGGATGATAGCTACCAAAATTACAGGCAATGACAGTGACTTAAATATAAGGCTAACTATTAAAAACACCGATACCACGGTTATTGCAGAGATAAGAGCGTTATCATAGGAGAAGGATGTCATAAGATCGTAGGTTGAGGGGATAACCCCCGCCAAATAGCCTTTGCCAAAGCTTTTTTCAACCGCCGACACAGCTTCTTCCATAAACGCGGTTGTATCATCGCTTTGGGCGGGCAGGTCAAGAGAAAGCATCATCATAGAATGTTTTTCGCCCACAAAGGTCTGCTCCGCCTGAACAAGCAAAGATACGGCACTATCCAATTGAGCCTTCATATCTCCGTCGGCAAAGGAGCCGAGCAAACCATTATTAATTTGGGATTTTGCAAAGGCAAGCAACTCTTTTGCTGTAGCGGCCGGAATATCGTCAGGGGCAGTCTGTGCAAAATACATTGCATAAACACCTGCCATTAGCTGTTCTGACGGCTTTTCTTCCATCCCGCCAAGGAACCTGTTGGCAACTGTGTACAGAACGTCGCACTGCTTGGAATAATCGTAAGGCTTGCTGAACAAAGCTGCTACCGCGGCATCGTTTTTAAGCATTTCGGCGCCACGACTTATCTGCTCTTTAAGGCTTTCTTCCACCAATGCAGATACTCTGTCGTCGGTTTTCAAAAGCTCATCGGCAAAAATTATAAGGTCTGCGGTGGTTATTTTAACCGCATCTTTATTGCCCGCCACTGCGTTCATAGCAAAAAGCACATTGGCATCATCTACAGACAAGTTAAGCATATCCGCCGCTTGCGTGGGATATATGGGTTTATACACCGTGTTGCTTAAACC
>JAZUQW010000020.1:0-17032 GCA_045605905.1 Eubacteriales bacterium | reverse complement strand
CGGTAAGGCAGTAGGAAGCTGCACCAGCCACACAAGTACGTTTAACAGCGAAACGAAAGAACGTGCGGTTAAACCCGTAGCGTCGGCAAGTATGAGTAGCGGCCTATGGAAGAAAAAGGGCGTAGTAGGTTTGTCCTACGCTATCAGTGCCGAGGGTTTGGTATTCTACGACGAAACCGAGTGCGGTTTTAAGTCGCTTTTCGCATTGTGGAAAGCTGGCAAATCCGTAGAAATTAAGTGTATGGAACGCGAGAACAGCGATAAGCCGTATTTGGCTGGTAAATGCGTTATTACGTCTTTGGAACGCACCGACCCGGCGCAGGACGATAGTACGTATAGCATTTCGCTGGATAACGACGGCGAACCTGAGGTGCTGGACGAAACCGCAATTACCGAGAACGTAACCGAGTAAAGAGTAGTACGATATGGCAAAGGTTGAAGTAACGATAAATGGCGCGAAATATCCGTGCCGTCCCACTATGGGGGCTATGCTACGTTTCAAAAAGGAAACCGGCAAAGAGATTACGGAAATGACAGATAAGAGCTTTACCGATTTGTGTACTTATCTGTACTGCTGTGTTGTGTCTGCGTGTGCGGCAGACAAAGTAGATTTCAGTATGTCGTTACTGGAGTTTGCCGACGCACTCAACCCGGAAGATATGAACGAATGGGCGGCGCAAATGCAGCAAGGCAGCACCGCTAACGACAATGCCGCCGAGGGTGAAAAAAAAAGTTAGAGCCTAAAGGCATTTACGATTTATTAGGTATCGCGCTGGGCTGCATACGACTAAGTTACGACGATTTTTGCAAGTTGGATTTCAACGAATTTGCGGCCGTCTATAAAGCGTATGTAGAGCAGCGCGATACTGATTTTAAGGACAAATGGGAACGTATGCGATTACTGGCAACGATAAGCATACAGCCGCATTTAGCCAAAGGCAAAAAGATTACACCGGAAAAGTTACTGCCGTTTCCGTGGGATAAGAAAAAGACCCGAAAACGTAACGCTAAGGAGCAGGAATTAACACCGCAGCAACAGCGTGAACGTATGGCAGAATTAGTTAAGAAATTAGGCGATACGATGATATAACTATGGCAGGAAAAAGCACAATTAGCATAACTTTTAAGTTAGATGGCGACGCTAAAAGTTTTAAGGACTTAGCGAAAGACGCGGAGGGCTTAAAAAAGGTGATTACGTCCACCGTATCGGAAGCGCAGCAGCTAAAAGGCAATGTTATAAACTTTGCGGCTTTGGCTACCGGACTGGACGCGGCGCAACGTAGTTTTAGCCAGTTGCAGGCAGGTATGAAAAATTTGGCAGACGCTTACGCCGTGCAGGAGGTAGCGGAAACCAAATTAGCAACCGTTATGCAGCAGCGTATGGGTGCAACCGACGCGGAGATACAGAGCATTAAGGATTTGGCGAGCGCACAGCAGGAATTAGGCGTTATCGGTGATGAGGTGCAATTATCCGGCGCACAACAGATAGCGACGTTTCTAAACGAAAAGACAAGTTTGGAAACGCTGTTACCTGCAATGAATAATTTGTTAGCGCAGCAAAAAGGACTTAATGCTACCACGCAAGACGCGGTAACGGTAGGTAACTTAATGGGTAAGGTAATGCAGGGGCAAACGTCCGCTTTGACACGTGTAGGTATCACTTTCGACGAAGCCGAGGAAAAGGTACTGAAGTATGGAACGGAGCAGGAACGCGCGGCAATGTTGGCGCAGGTAATTACTAACAACGTGGGCGAAATGAACGCCCAATTAGCGCAGACCGAAAGCGGAAAGCAGCAGCAGTTAGTTAATACTTTGGGCGATATGAAAGAGCAGTTAGGCGGTTTAGTAAATGGGGCTTTGCCATTTGTTACTATCGCGGCCCACTCTACTACTGCGCTAACAAGTATTACCACTTTAGTAACCGGAATTAAAACCCTATCTACGACATTATACGCAAGCGTGAAAGCCTTTGCCGCGTCCACTGTGGCAATGGTAAAGAACAAAGGCGCAGCACTGGCAACGGCAGCAGCCCAAAAGATTGTATCGGCAGCGACTACCGCGTGGACTGCTGTACAAAAGGTGCTTAATTTGGTGCTGACGATGAACCCAATAGGCTTAATTATTACGGCTATCGGTGCTTTAGTTACGGCACTTATAGCAGCTTACAATAACTGCGAGGGTTTTAGGCAAATATGCGATAAGGTTTGGGAGGCTATAAAACCGTTGGCCAACGCTATTATGAACGGTTTGGCAAAGGCTTTCGAGTGGTTGGTAGAAAAGTGCAAAGAAGCGTGGGAGTGGCTTAAAAACATATTAGGTTTGGGTAATAAAAAGGTGGAGGTAGCCGTAGAGGTTAGCAAGCCTAAAGCAGCCCCGACCATTGATTTAGGGGCTACCAAAGATAAATACAAAGATTACACCCCGACTACCACCGGCACACCTACTACGCCAAAGGTTGAGGCCCCGGTATGGACTGACAACGCGGACACGCTAAAAGCCATAACCGATAATATCCAAATCCTGCAAAATAAGTTACAGACAGCGAGCATACAAGAAGCCGCACTGATTAACCAACAAATAGCAGATTGGAAAAAGAAAGCCGAAGCCATAGAGAACGCAGGAAAGGCGGCAGAAGATAATACCCCACTATGGAAAGAGGACGCAGCCACACTGCAAGATATTAACGCAAATATCCAAATCCTTACTGATAAATTACAGACTGCTACGGCAGACGAAGCGGTACTGATTAACCAACAGATAGCCAAATGGGAGGAGAAAGCGGACGCGATTAGGAACGCAGGCAAAGCAGCGAATAATACGCCACTGTGGAAAGAGGACGCAGCCACATTAAAAGATATAGGCGATAATATAGAAATACTTACTGCGAAACTGCAAACCGCTACCGTTGAAGAAGCCGCGCTGATTAACCAACAAATCAAGGCGTGGAACGATAAGGCAGACGCGATTAGGAACGCAGGTAAAGAAGCGGAAAAAACGGCGGTAACTACGGGCCAGGCATTAAAAGACGGCTGGGGCGGTATTAAGAATATCGGCAGCAGTATAGAGGGTATAACCGAAAGTCTGAAAGGCAACGGCAGCGCGTGGCAGATTGTCGTAGGTATTGTGGACGGCTTTATAGGTTTGTATGAGGGCATACAGACGGTTATAGGCATTATCGAGTTACTGACGGCTGCAAGTGCAGCACACGCCGTTACAAAGGGCGTAGAGGCAGGCGCAGAAACTACCGCAGCAACCGTAAGAACTACTACCGCTGCGACTAACACCGCCGCCGGTGTTGCTACTATCGCGTCCAACAAATTAGTAGCGGCCAGTTACAAGGAGTTGGCAGCAGCCGAATATATGGCGGCGCACGCCTATATACCATTTGCCGGTTTTGGTATCGCTATGGGATTTACTACGGCGATGTTGGCAGCTGTTACCGCCGCCGGTATTCCAATGCTGGCAGAGGGTGGTATAGCGTCCGGGCCTACGCTTGCAATGGTGGGCGAATATGCAGGAGCCAGCGGAAACCCGGAAGTTATCGCGCCTTTGGATAAATTACGCGGTATGTTGGCCGGGCCTACTACTTTGGATTTCGGAAACGTGAAATTTGAGATAGAGGGCCGCAAACTGGTAGCAATTTTAGCAAAGGAAAACGAACATAAAAAACGTGGTTAGCCGTATGAAGTATTTACGATATATGGGCGAATTTCTCAGCGTGTCCGGCGTAGTTTGGCGCGCTGAGATTTTGCAGGAAGCCGACGCAGCATTTGAAACCGTCGGCAGTTTGGAGTTTGACGCAGACCAGCCGCTGGTTATCGAGTGGGGAAACAAAAGCAAAGAGGAGGTTATTTGCGGTGCTACGGCTACGCTTAAAATAATCAGTCCGGGCGATAGAACCTACGAAGATTTGTACAGTATCGACGTTGGCCGCGTCCGTTTGGACGTGTACCGAAATAATGCGCTGTACTGGAGTGGCTGCATAGATACCGAGTTTTACGAAGAACCCTACGAGCAGCTGAACGGGTACACCGTTTCGCTTTCGTTTACCGATTTGGGCGTATTAGACCGACTTAAATACGATTTGGCTAATATGCAGACACTCTACGACGTGGTTAGTTATTGTATTGGACGCTGCGGTATTAACTGCGGCGGCATAGACGACAGCCTAATTAGTACGTCGCTAACCCCGTCCGGCAGTGCGTTAAGCCTTACCGATATTAAGGTGCGCAGCGATAATTTCTACGATGAGGACGGCGAAGCCTTAACGCTGGGCGAAGTTATAGAGGGCATATTACAGCCGTTGGCGTTGCGAATGATACAGCGAGCCGGAAAGGTGTATATCTACGACATTAACGGGCTGTACACCAAAGCGGCAAAAAAGCAAATCGTTTGGGACGGCAGCAGCCAAACTTTGGGCGTAGATGTAGTGTACAATAATGCAAAAATTACGTGGAGTACCTACGCGCAAAGTGGCAATTTGTCGCCTGATAGTTGTTGGCCTGAAAGCATAGAAACACCGCCTAACACCGCGTCTATGAATAACACCAGCGGCGGCAGTATGAACGGGGCTAAATACTTTTCGTACCACTACGAAAATAAGGACTTAACTAAATGGTGGGACGCGCAGGATTACGGCTTTACTATTTGGCTGGCAGAGCAGGGAAATAACGCCGAACTAACTAACAACGCAGTTAGATTTTTCCGTATTGTGCCGCAGTATGACGGTACGGAGTGCGAGGGTATAGCGGTTAGGTGGACGGCGGTAGCAGGTTGGAAAGTTGGCAGCGGTGGTAACTGGACTGCGCAGTATAGTTGGCAGGCTTACGGAGTATCTACGGACGCGCTAACGGGATTTCTTACCGACATAGGCGCAGCACTGTTTAAGAGTAACCCGGTATGGATACCGCCCGTAGCAAATGCCAGTAATTTAGTTTTGCGTGTAGGTTTGGAAATGCTGTTAGACCCACGATTTAACCCGTTTGAAAGTGCCGAAAATAACGAGTTAATGAAGTACAAAGATTGGTACAGCAACTGGAATACGCACGGAAATTTCGTATATGTACCCGTTACTATCAAATTCCAACCGGACGGCAGCGACGCGGTATATGTGTGGGATAACCGCAGTATCGTACAGACGGCAGTAGGTAGCCCGGTTAAGAGCATTAACGGCACGTATGGCAGTTGGGTAAAATTGACAGACGACGAAACGCCTAACGCGTGGGGTTGGCTGGCATATTACGACGCTAAGGATAGAAAGGAAACCAGCGGCGTACTGGGTTGGAAAAAGAACCGCCCGGCGATTAACCCACATACCGCAGATACGCTTTCAATCTTAACCAATGCTGAGGACGGGCAATATATCCCGTACCCTAACTATGGCGGTGGAGGCGGCAAACTATGGGTTGAGGTGCGCGCCGGTAACTGGCAGATAAGCGACGGTAACGCGACGCTGCAAAACGTGAACTATAACAACCCAAAGCAGCTTTGGGGCAAATTCAGTTGGTTACTTTTCAAACTGCCGGAAATAGAGATAATGAACAGCACCCAGTTTGACAAAACCATTAACACGGACGACGTGGAGTATAACGCCCAACTGAACAGCGCAGCCAAAGAGCCGATAGAGATAGACACAATTTGCGGCACCAGTGCA
Source organism: Eubacteriales bacterium (assembly GCA_045605905.1). GTDB lineage: Bacteria > Bacillota > Clostridia > Oscillospirales > CAG-382 > SIG636. The sequence goes on along the minus strand of JAZUQW010000020.1, from coordinate 11,379 downwards.
GAGGGCGTACCGACAGCGCGCGGTGCGTATTTCAACGCAGAAACGGGCAAACAGATTACGCAGTTATCCCGTGCCGGGCGAACCACCCAAGCCGAAGATTTGCTGATAGGAACACTTTACAGCCAATTTGCGCAGCGACGTACAACCCTAAGCGGCGAAGCGCAGCTGATGTATGACCCTATCGCCGTATATACGGAGGCGAACCAAGACGGCAAACTGTTTATGGCTACCGAGGAGGTACAAGACGTTAGAATGGATTGCAGCGACGCTGTATATGTGGAAATAAGACCGGACGAATATAAACGAAATAATGAGTAATGCGATATGGCAGTATATGAGTTGAAGATACACAAACGCGGCGCGCGTCCGCGTAGTGAACGCTTGCGCGAATTAGGCGGCGAAAGTAGCGGCAGCGCAGGCAGTACCGTAGTAACCGTAACGGGCGGCAGTAATGCCCCAACCGGAAACGACCACTACCACACCAACAAAGCGGCTTTAGACCAGATAACAACAGATACCGACGGCTACCAGTATCTAACCCGGTTAAAAGAGGGTACGGACGCTGAGGGTAACGAGGTGTACGAACAAGTAACGGAAAAGGTAAAAGCCGGATTTGCCGATATTGCCAAAGACCTAAGCGAAGATAGCCCGGTTAGGCAGCAGTTTTTATCGAGGTTGGCCGACGATGTAGCCAAAGGAAATATAACCTTTGAGAAAATGATAGCCGTATTAGGTTTGTCGCTTTTCAAAGGCGGTGCGCAGTTTGGCGAGTTTATAAAATCGCTTTACGCCGGTAAGGGTGCAGGAATTGACGAAAACGGAAACGCTGAGTTTGAAAGCGTCCGGGTACGTAGTTACTTTGAGTGTGTAGAGTTTATTGTAAACCGTTTGGCCGCTATCGAGGGCGACCAAATTTTGACCGAGGGCGACACCATAGAACGCGTGGACGATTTGGGCGATAACTGCTACGGCCTGCACCTTAAAAGCAAGTGGGACGGCTATTTTACTGCGCAGTACCCTAACAACGTGCTGAAAGGTATAGTAAACACTTTGGCGGCAGGTAGTGGCGTATATTACACCAGTTGGCTACGTGTAAACAGCGTAAACACGGCAAACAATTATATCGAGGTAACATTATACCCCGACGAAGAAACGCCAGCCGGTAAGAATTACCCACCGTGCGAAATGATGAAAATAGCGCGCTGGGGAAACCAAACCGACAAGACACGCCAAAGCTGCATTTACCTATCAAGCACCGAGGGCCGGATAGTCCGGCTAACGGGCGTAACAAAACCTATCATAGACGCGGCGAACTACGGCGCGACTTTCGGCACGCTGCCGGAGTTTTTGCAGGTTATGGATTTGCCGACTATCGAGGGGCAGGACTACGTATATGCGCGCGGCTTAATCGTGCAGGACATTATACGCATAGACTATCAAGGTAAGCCAGTTTGTACGGTTGTAGATAGGGGTGCGTGGAGTGCTACAGCAGATTACTACTGCGAGGCACTGAACCCGACCACCGGGATATATGAAATTTCGGACGTGTGGTATAACGGCTGTAAATACCGATGTGCAAAGACCGGAACCGCAACCGCCCCAGCGTGGAATAACACCGACTGGGCTATGGTTGAGGGAAACCCGGAGTTTACGGTAGAGTTTGCAGATACCGACTATATCTTTGACCCCGACCGCTTTAACCTCACACTTTCCATTATCGCCAAGCTCTACAATATGGACGTAACAGCCGACATATTGGACGCAGACGTACAGTGGACGAGATACAGCGAGGACGCGGACGGTGTGGAAAGAGTTATATCCGACCAAGCGTGGGCGTTAAAACGCGCAGGCGCAGGCAAAAGTATAGACCTGACTATAGACGACTGCGATTTTAACGGCTATATGCCAAAGACCATAAAATTTATAGCAACGGTAACGCTACGCGACGGTATGGGTAACGAAGCTGGTACCGATACCGCGATTTTTCAGTATTAGTAGAAAGGCATAGTTAATATGAAAACGAAAAGATTTGATTTTAATTGGAAGCCGTTGCAGTTGCAGATTTCCTTTGCAGTGGACGGCAGCGTACCCGGCCAACAGAATTATAACGCCGATACGCAGGAATACACGCCCGACTATACGCTAACGCCGTTTATCCTACAGCCGGTTATTTCAATACTGGACAAGGACGAAGTATTAGCGGCAGGCAGCATTAACCACGCGCTGACAAATGTACGCTGGTACGAAATTATTAACGGCACAAAGACGCTGATAGCGTCCGATAATGCCGATTACGAAATTACCACCAGCGGCGGCAATGCCGGACGTATCAAGGTAAAGAAGAACGCCGAGCCGAAAGTACCTATTACGCTGGTATTCTATGCTGAGTATATCGACAGCCGTAACGGGCAGGTTATGGTAGTGCAAGGCAGCTATTTAGTTAGTTGTAGCAGCGCGTCCGATGTTGTACGCGTGGAATTGGACGCAGCAGCCCAAACCATATTTAACCCACTTTCCGACGCGCAGGCGCAGACCGTAACGGCTACGGTATGGGTAGGCGATAAGATTTGCGACGCGAGCAAATACGCTTTGGTTTGGGAGGTGCAGGACGAAAACGGCAGCTGGTACACCGCCGAAACCGACGCTGTAATGGATTACGATATTACCGTTAATGGCAATTCAGTAACTATTAACCGCTGGCTAATGGGTAGCGAAATGCACCTTAGATGTAGGGTTAAGTACAGCGCAGACGGCAACCCCGGCAGCGTAGCACTGACGGCAGCAAGTCCGCAGGCTGAGGCGGTATTTGTGCGTAGAATACCGAAATATGAATTTGATATTACGGGCGTACCCTATAACATTCCGGCAGGACATTTAACCGTAGCACCTACGGCGATAATCCGTACAACCAACGGGGAAATAGCCAACGCCGAAACTGAACTTTTGCCGCTGTGGTATATGGCGACCAACAAGGCCAGCGGCAGTTTAAGTTATTCACTGACCGCGCACGGCAAAAGCCCGGTTATCCCTACTACCAAAATGGATAAAAACTACGGCGCGGTTATCGGTTTGGACGTGGTAGATAGAGGCTACGCAGGTGCGTTTACCGACGCAGCCGACGGCGCGGTTTTCTGCGACGCTGACGGCGCAGTTTTGATTATTCACTAATAGCAGTAAAAGATATGGCACGTTACATTAAAGCAAATCCCAAAGTAGCGCAGTACCTACATTTGGAAAAAGACAGAAACCAAGTTAAGGACGGTAATTATTTGCTGTGGCAGGCAGATATGTTAGCCTTTGGCCGACTAACCGAACTGCCGCAGATTTTGGAGCAAATCGGCGGTATCGCACTGGCAGCACACGAAGCGCGCCAAGAGCAGGACGGTATCGTAGTTAGGGAACTGCCGACGGCTACCGATGACCGCTTTGTAGTAGAAAAGGACGAAACCGAGGCAGAACAGCCGGAAACTATCGAGCCGGGCAATACTGAGGGAGAAACCGCAGAACCCGAACAGACCGAGAACAACAACCCCGTAGAGGGTGAAACCGAAACGGAGCAGCCGACCGATACCCCGGACGCTGAGGAACCGGAAAGCGACGAACCCGTAGAGAGTGAAACCGAAGCAGAACCCGAACAGACCGAGAACGGCGAAACAGTAGAAACCACTAACGAAGAAACGGAGGCTTAATTATGAGTGTAGCAAGTACCAGCAGAACTATTAAATTTATCAGCAAGGCCGGAACATATACCGCGCTGATAATGTCGCCCAGTGGCGATTTGTTTATAGACTATGAGGGAACGACCAACGACGTAACGGCGGTGTACCCTAATTTTGCCACGACAAAGCCGATTTTGTATTTTGTCTGTATGAGTAGCCGCGTAGCCGAGGGAGTAGCAGACCCCGACGCAATGGAGTATTATTTCAACGGCGAAAAAATCACATTTAGCGGCGGCGTATCTACCGGAACATTTGCCGGATATTTCCAAACCGTAGCACCAAGCGGCGACCAACTTTATTACGGGTTGCAAATCCTTAAAGATATTTCCGCTTTGGCAGGCTACGCCCCGGCTACTATTAAAATGGTTGCTACGGTATCGTATGGCACGCAAAGCGATACAATCCAAGCAACGTACACCATACCTATACAGCAGGCGACCGGCAGTAGTTACCGCGTAACTATCGCAGCAGGCGATACAAAGAATTTCGTAATAACCGCAAAGGGCGGCAGCTGTATATTAAAGGCTATGGCGTACCAGTCCGGTAACGCCTTAACAAAGGATTTGGCCTACGTATGGGAAAAAATGGAGGCTACGGGCTGGGTAACTATTACCGGCGCAACGTCGCAGACGCTAACCGTATATGCCGACGATATTAACACCTACGGAGAGTACCGCGTACACGTTAAGCGCGCAGGCGCAGAGATTGGCACGGACATACAAAGCGTTATGGACGCGTCCGACCCTTACGACATAGACCCCCACCCCAGCCCCGAAGATGAGGCGATAACCGAGGACACAACCGGAAACGGCGAAGTAACCTACACCCCGGTAGTCGTTAAGCGTGGCACGTCCACAAAGGCGTTAGACACTCAGTTTTACTTTGTGCTGAAAGACGCGGCAGGTGTGTATCTGAATAGCGACAGAACCACACCGAAAACAAGCCAAACAGTAACACGCGCCCACTGCGTGCAGGCAGGCGGCGACGTATCAGTAACCATTACAAGCGTGTCGTAATATGGGTGTAACAAGGACGCAAGTAGTTAAATTTATCCGCAAAGGGGATAAAGGCGACAAAGGCGATAAGGGAGATACCGGGAACCGTGGGGAACGCGGCCCGGTAATGCGTGGGCCGCAGGCGTGGAGTGATTGCGCCACGGGCTACGCGTTCCAAGCCGGAGGCAGTAGCGAGCAGTGGAAAGACGTAGTTTTGTATAACGGCAATTACTACAGCTGCGTAAAATCCCACACCAAGACAGCAAGCAATTACCCCGGCAGCACTACCGCGAATAATAACGGCTACTGGCAGTTAGGCGACAAAATAGAACTGGTAGCAACAAAGATTTTGTTAGCGACCTACGCGTTAGTGGAAAATTTGGGCGTGGCTGCTATTGATATGAAAGACGCAGCCGGTAATATCCTATTCCAAGCAAAGGACGGTAACGTAACCTGCAAAACGGGTACGTTTGACGGTATTAACGTGCGTAATGCAACAATCGAAAGCGGACAAATAGCCGGATTTAAGATTAGCGGTAACGGACTATCTAACGACCCGTTTACAAATGACGCTTACGTGATTTTCCGAAATGACGCGCATAAATGTTTTGCCGGTATCGGCGGCAATGTGCTACCGGCTTCGTCCGGGCTGCGAGCCGTTGCACGTTTTGAAAACGAGGACGCGACCGACCAGTGGGGAATAGGTAAAAACATAGCGGCGTTATTTTCTGCAAAAAACGGCGCGTATAATTTCGCTTTCGCCGGAAGTGGTAACGGTATATTAAGCGGTTGGATAGGTGGCTACCTTTTCAGCAAATTTACTATTACCGCAGCAAATACGCGATACACGGGCTACACTGACCTAAAAACAAATAATCGCTGGGTAGTTTATTGTAGCGCGTCCGGCTCAGGTATTACACTGCCTAAACTTTCCGCTGTACGTAGTGCATTAGGTATCGGGAGCAGTACCAATTTCTGCATAGAATACACGGTAATAGCCGATTTGGGCGCGACTTCATTTAGTATTTACGGACGAAACAGCGACGAAGATAGCAGCGGAGCTAAACCGTGGAGCAGTACCGAGTACCCCGTATTAACACACTGGAATAACGGCCGCTACAATAGTATCGAAATGGGAGCAGGCGACGCTGTTACATTCTTACTAATCTATGACAGCAGCAAAACCACGACGTTAGACGGTTTTGGGTGTCAATATACGGCGCGTATTATTAACAGACAAAATTAAACCCTATAAAGTTTAAGATTATGGCAACAAAGAAAACAAAGACTTTAGCGGCGGTTACAACGGTTACAGACGTAACCGCGTCGCAGTACATACCGCTAACCGACAGTAGCGGTAACACTACTAAAGTATCGCTGGCAAACCTCAAAGCGTCTTTGCTGGCAGGTATCGACCTTAACAGCATTAACGACGGTGTGTTTATTATGTTCCACCGTAACAGCGACAATTACCCGTTAATGGTAAAGCCTCACAAGTGGGCGAGTTATCAGAACAGCGGCGAAATTGCCGAGGGCGTGGTAGTCGTAGAGGGCGGCAAAATCTTAGTCGTAGCACCTACCGAAACGTCGCTTTACTGGAGTAGCGCAGCCGTTAGCGCAGGAGGCAAGACCACAACCGACCGATTGACAGCGTTAGACGACTGGACGGGTAAGGCAAGCACGGCAGCGCAGATTACACATACCGAGTGTAGCGGCGCAAGTTACGCACCGGGATTTTGCGCGCAGTACAGCCGCGTAAATGCAAACGGCAAAGGCTTAACCGCCGGGCGTTGGTGGCTGCCGTCTTTGGGTGAGTTGATGATGATTTACGCCAATATGCGTAAAATCAATTATGCGTTATCGCTTATCGAGGGCGCAACCCAGTTAGCCGAAACGTGGTACTGGAGTAGTACCGAGTCCAGCGCGGCCTACGCGTGGTATTTGTACCTCCCCGACGGCACCGCGAACTGCAACTCTAAGGCAACGCGCCAGTTCAGAGTTAGGGCCGTTTCAGCATTTTTATATTAGTGGTTAATAGTTATACTTTAACCTTAATAGTACGGCGGTAGCCGTACAAAGAGTGGTAATTTCCGTTTCACCTGCTTACGCAATAAAGTAATGAATAAATCAAAGTTAGTATCGAATACGCAGATATATTTAGACTGCCGCAAACTGTTAGATACCATACTGGATATTACGCCAAACTTTCCGCGTGCGTACAAATTCAGTATCGGTAACAAAATGCACGAAATAGGTATAAATCTTATATCCCACATTTCGGCGGCTTATCTGAATAGGGAACGCGCTACACGCATACAGCATTTGGTTAATTTTCAATCAGAGTTTGAGGTACTGAAAACTTTACTGCGTATAGCAGGCGAAAGGAAATGGATATTAGGAAAAAGCAGACACGCAGATATTATCGAACTTTTGGACGCGATAGGCAAACAATCTACTGCGTGGAAGAACTCACTATTAAAGTTAGACAGCAAAAGAGATAGCGAGTAAATGCCGGATTTGGACGGTTACGACTAACCAAGCGTGCAAGTTATCTGTAAAAATGGGCCGCACACTATCATTTATAGTTAAGACCGCAAAGGTAAGGGCGGCACGGAGTTGCGAGTACAGCGCGACCAACGCGTGGAATTTGAACCTCAACAACGGCAACGCGAACAACAACACTAAGGCAACGAACCAGAACAGAGTTAGGGCCGTTTCAGCACCTTTACAGATTGCCAGTACACTAAGAAGATAACAAAGATATGGTTACTACGGACGGATTGTTAGAGGCGTATTTTGACTGCCGTAAAAGAAAACGGAGAACAGCCAGCGCGATAATGTACGAAATAGACTACGGTAGCAAGTTAATAGCACTGCGCGACCGTATAAATAACCGTACCTATACGCCGGGTAAATCTATCTGTTTTGTCGTTACGCGTCCGAGGTACAGAGAAGTATTTGCGGCTGCTTTTGAGGACAGAATAGTACACCACTGGATAGCATTACGTTTAGAGCCGCTATTTGAACAGATTTTTAGCCCACGTACATTTAACTGCCGAAAGGGAAAAGGGCAGCTGTACGGCGTGGAAATGCTGCGAAACGACGTAATACAATGTAGCCACAACTATACGCGCGACTGCTATATAATGAAACTGGATTTGCAGGGCTTTTTTATGTCTATCCGCAAATCTATGTTGGCCGATATGGTGGACGCTTTTATAGTTGAACACTACAAGGGCGACGACATAGACGATTTGCGCTACTTATGCAAAACGGTTGTACTGCATTGCCCGGAATACCATTGCGAACGACACAGCCCGTTACACTACTGGAACCACTTACCGGCTAACAAATCGCTATTCACAAACGGCGAGGGTTTGGGCGTTGCTATCGGAAATTTGTTTGCTCAGTTATTCGCTAATTTCCTGCTGAACGTATTAGACTGGTATTTGCTTAATGAGTTGGGATTTATCCACGTGGGTAGATACGTGGACGACTTTTATATTATAGACCCCGACAAAGCAAAACTATTGGCGGCAGTGCCTAAAATACGGGAACTGTTAGGCAAATACGGGCTAACCCTAAGTCCTACTAAATTCTATATCCAACACTACACAAAGGGTGTAGCGTTTACCGGCAGCGTGGTAAAGAAAGACCGCGTTTATATCTGTAACCGGACGCTGAAAAACTTTGTAATGGCGGTGCGTCGCCTCAACAAAGCGGAAACGGTGCCGGAGGTGGAACACGCCGTTAGCAGCATAAATAGTTATTTGGGCTGTTTGCGCCACGCCAACGAGTATAACAAACGGCGTAAAATCCTTAGTATGATAGAGCCGCACGCCTTTAAGTGGGTTTATATCAAAGGTCATTTTGAGGTAGTAGCCGTTAAAAAGAAGTACAGACAAAGAGCAAGAACCCTACAACGTATTAGAGATGGAACATACTAATAGACCGAAACCGGAAAACGTGCTGCGCCTTTCCGAGTTGGACGTAAATTTAGTGCAGGCCCTATCCAAACACTGGGTAGTAACTGTAGAGCAGCAAGGTAATGAGGTTTTATTAGAATTATACCCGTATGTAGATGAACGAAATTTTAACGACCATACTAACGATAGTAACGACGTTAGGCGGCTGGGAAATGGTTAAGTATTTTATAAACAGAAAATCAAACAGCAGAATAGCAGAGGCGAAAGCCGACGGCAGCGAGTTTACCGTATTGCGTGATACCGTGGTATTTTTGCAGGAGCAGTTACAGAAAAAAGAGGAACGATTTGCAGAGCAAACCGACGTAGTGCGAAAACTGACCGCCGAAAATTTGGAGCTGACGCGCGAAAACGCTATGCTGAAAACCGAGAGAGCATTAAAACTATGTGAGCGTAAGAACTGCGCCCAAAGACAACCACAAAGCGGATATTAGTATATGCGAAAAATTACAAAGATTATAGTACACTGTAGCGCGACCCCGGAGGGCCGCGACTACACCGTGGCAGATATTGACCGCTGGCACCGGCAAAAAGGGTGGAACGGGATAGGCTACCACTTTGTTATCTACCGCGACGGCAGCGTACATACCGGGCGCGACGTTGAGGTAATGGGCGCACACTGCGCCGGACAAAACGCCCACAGTATCGGCGTTTGCTATATCGGTGGAATGACCGCCGACAATAAGAAGCCAAAGGACACGCGCACACCGGCGCAGAAAGCCGCGCTGCGTGATTTGGTGGAACTACTGAGGACTGAATACCCAACCGCGACAGTACACGGGCATAGAGAGTTTGCAAACAAAGCGTGTCCGTGCTTTGACGTTAAAACCGATTTGTAGTATGAAACATTTTGTATTTATTGTTTCGCTGCTGATGTTGGCGAGCTGCGCCAGCACCCGGCACGCCTCAACAACCCGGATAGACCGGGATAGTACCTACCACTACGCGCGCCAGTTGGATAGCCTATATAGGGCATTTTGGCAGCGCGACAGCGTGTATAAACGCGACAGCATTTATATACACGAAAAGGGCGACACGGTAACGAAATACGTAGAAAAAACGCTGTACAAATGGCGCACCCGTACCGATACCGTGTACCGCGACCGCCTGCGAGTAGATACGCTGTATATCGAGAGAACCGACAGCGTAACGGTGGAAAAGCCCGTATATATTGAAAAACCGATTAAGTGGTATAATCAGGGCTTTATGTGGTTGGGTAAGATGTGCTGCATAGCCTTAATACTTTGGGCGATATTCCTATATTTGAAACGGAAATTTTAGGGTGTTTTCTGTAAAGTGTGCGACCGCGCGAACCCGTGAGGGCAAGCGCGGTTATTTTTCTGCGAAATAGTCCAATACCTGCCTATTTGCTTTATCCACCTTATCCAAACTATATTTGATATACACACCCGTAACAGTGCTGCCGTGCTTATGTCCTAACGCTTCGCTAATTATGTCTTTGGGTATATCCAAATCCACGGCGTAGTTAGCCCAACTATAACGCGCCCAGTACCACGTTAGGCCCTTTTCCAATTTGTTTAATAAGTCGTTGCAGTTATAACGAAAGCAGCTACACTTTTCGCTAAAACTCAGCAGGTGGTTTTTGCCGGGGTATTTGTCTATTATCGCCTGCGCTTCCGGCTCAATCTTAATACTGTAGTTTTTACCCGTTTTGGCACGCTTATACTGTAACCGGCCATTTACTATACAATCTTTAGGGAGTGCCAGCAAATCGGCCATATTTATACCTATAAGGTAAAACGACAGCATAAACGCGTCTTTATATACGGCGGTTTTTCCTTTTATATAAGTATCGCGCACGCGCCTAAGTGTTTCCACCGGCAAATTACGCATTGGGGTATCTGTTTCGGCCCGGCTGTTTACTTTCGTGTAGGCTTTATTAACTGCTACGCCGTCGTCCTCAGCATATTTTATTACAGTCTTAATTACTTTTAGATATTTGGCTACGGTGTTGCGCTTTAAGCCGTCGTTTTCCATATACTTTATAAACGCCTCAAACCAAGCGTAGGACATATCGGTAAAGCGCAGGTTATCCACGTCGCAGTAGTTTGTTAGTTTTCGTTTCGTAGATACGTAAGACATTACGGTACGCCCGGACTTTAACGCGCCTACTTTGTCTATGTATTGCCCAAGCGTCGGCACGCCGATAGTGGGCGAAGTTAGCGACAAATCGGTAAGCATTTGGCGCAGCTGGGCTTTGCTATACGTTTCGTATTGGCCCGTTTCGCGTAATTCCATTAAGCGGTTAGTAATTCTAAGCAGCGACGTACTTAATATGTTGTTTATGGTACGCGCCTGCCGACCGGTACAGATTTGTAACCGTTCGTCCCAGTCTTTAGCGTCAAGGTAAATACCAGTCGCCAAATATAGATTTGTACCGTACCCTACTTTTATCTGTACCGGGTATGTACCGTCTTTGAGTGCGCGCCGTGTATCAAGGCGCAAAGCTGACCTGCCCATTTGCTGAAAATTTGCTGAATTATGTACCGTAATAAACCCAAATGCACCATAAAAAGACCGTATTTTTACTGATTTTAGCGGTGCGACCGCTTACACGTAGAAAACATATGTTTTGTAAATGGTTGTTAATCAGTATTATATCACCGAGCAACACCGCAAACGCAACGCGTACCCTTTGGAATGCTTGGTTTCTGAGCCATA
>JAZUQW010000019.1:0-12436 GCA_045605905.1 Eubacteriales bacterium | reverse complement strand
GCTCGGCTTTGGACGTGGCGGTTATGACAAGGGAACTGCTTAAGCACCCTGTAATATTCAACTACACCACCATTTGGATGGACACCGTCCGCAACGGAGCCTTTGGGCTTAACAACACCAATCGACTTGTGCGGTTTTACCAAGGCGCAAACGGGATGAAGACGGGATTTACCACCGAGGCGATGTACTGTGTTTCTGCCACTGCATTGCGGGACGGGATGCAGCTTATAGCGGTGGTGCTGGGAAGCCCCACGTCGGACAAACGCTTTGCCGCCGCAAAGCAAATGCTTGATTTTGGCTTTGCCAACTACCGCATAATGCAACCCACCGCAGTAAAATTGCCCGCAATAGGGGTAAAAGGCGGCACCGCCGAGAGCGTAGGTGCCGTATACAGCCCGCCCGCCATACTTGCGGAAAAGGGCGGCGGCGAGGTGCAGACGGAAACGGTACTGCCTAAAGAGCTTAAAGCCCCTATAGCCAAGGGGCAAAAGCTTGGCGAAGCGATATTCTCCGCAGATGGCACAGAGCTGTGCCGCGTTGATATAGTGGCGTCAAAAACGGTGCAAAAGATGAGTTTTGCCGCCCTAATTGAGAAAATTTGGAAAAATATTTTGTCTTTTGTTTAATCGCTTGACAAATACGGAATCTGCGGGTATAATAACAGATGTATTGTTATATCCAAAAATAAATTATAGTAAGGTTGTGCGAAATGTCTGTAAGACTTATCGACAAATACGCCGGGGAGTTTATTGAAAAAGACGCCCTTGCCGCAATGGAAGAGCGTTTAATACAAGCTGATGCTATGCTTAAGGCGCGCTCGGAGGAGAATGACTATAAGGGCTGGTATGACCTACCCCTTAACTATGATACCGAGGAGCTGGCGGCTATAGAGCGTGCAGCAGAGAAGATACGTACCGAAAGTGACGTGCTTATTGTTATAGGCATAGGCGGCTCTTATCTTGGCGCCCGCGCGGCGATAGAATTTTTAAAGTCACGCTATTACAACATACAAAAAAAGGATATGCCGGAGATTTACTTTGTGGGCAACTCGTTTTCGGGTGATGACCTGGACGATGTGCTTGCGCTTTGTGAGGGTAAAGAAGTTTCGGTAAACGTTATATCCAAGTCGGGCACCACTACAGAAAGCTCTATAGCCTTCCGTATGGTTCGCCACATGATGCTTAAGAAATACACCAACTCTGAAATTAAAGAGCGTGTGTTTGTAACCACAGATAAGTCCCGCGGGGCGCTTAAAGCCTTTGCCGACAGAGAAGGATACAACACCTTTGTTATTCCCGACGATGTGGGCGGCAGGTTTTCGGTGCTTACAGCGGTTGGTCTGCTACCCATAGCGGTTTGCGGCGCCAACGTGCGCGCTATATTAGAGGGTGCGGCATCTATGCGCCGCCGCATAGATGCAGAGGGTATGAAGAACGATGCATACCGTTACGCGGTGCTTCGCAACCTGTTTTATGAGCAGGGCAAGTGTGTTGAGATACTGGGCAGTTACGAGCCTTCCTTCCGTATGATGAACGAGAGGTGGAAGCAGGTATTCGGCGGAAGCGAAGGTAAGGACGGCAAGGGTATATTCCCCGCCTCGGTAATTTTCTCTACAGACCTGCACTCCCTTGGTCAGTATATTCAAGACGGTAAGCGCATACTGTTTGAAACCATTGTTAAGCAAAACAGCGTTCGCCGTGATATGTTTATTCCCGCTAACGCGGTGGATATAGACGGGCTTGGCTTTTTGTCGGGCGTAAAGATGTCCTCGGTAAATGACGAGGCGATGATAGGCACATTGTTGGCACACACAGCGGGCGGCGTACCCAACTTGGTGGTTGAGTATGACAAGCGCGATGAGGAAAACCTGGGCGAGCTGATATATTTCTTCTTTATCGCCTGTGCCGTATCGGGCTATCTTTTGGGGGTTAACCCCTTCGACCAGCCGGGTGTTGAAGCGTACAAGCGCAATATGTACGCGCTTTTGGGCAAGCCCGGGTATGAGGAGCTTAAAGAAGAGCTTTTGCGAAAAATTGATGCACTATAAATTTTAAGGAGAAAAAAATGGTAAAACTTAAAGTTGGTCTTAAAGGAACAGGCAAAACAAAAATGTTGGTGGACGAGGTACACGAGGCCGCTAAAAAATCCAAAGGCTTGGTTGTGTGCATAGAGTACGGCGGAAAGCTGACCTACCACATCCGCACCTCTGCCCGTCTTATAGATGCAAAGGATTATCAAATTAAGGACGCTAACACCCTTTACGGCTTTGTATGCGGTACTTTGGCGTGCAACTATGATATAACCGAGATATTTATTGACAGCGCACTTAAGATCTGTGGCGATGACGTTGCTGCTTTTGAAGAGTTTATGTATAAGCTTGACGACATCTCTAAAAAGACAGAGGTTGATTGCTTTATTACCTCTTCTATCGCCGATGATCAGTTGCCTGAAGGGCTTAAAAAGTATTTAGCGGTGGAAACTGATGAGAAGAATTAAAGACGTTGCCCTGTATGCGACCTTGTGTTTTACTTTGGTAATGCTTACCGTTTGCGGTCTGTTTGCAACGGCGCAGGCGACCCTTACCAAGGTTGAAAACAGCTTTGCCGCCTCTACCTTTGCAAACCTTGCTTTTTTGATATTTGTATATTCGGTGCTTGTAGGCTTAAGCTTTTTGGTGTTTGATATTAAGGCTATGAACAAAACCTTAAAGCGCGTTATCCACGTGGTACTTAACTACGCTTTGGTGGTTGCCGCATTGATAATGGCTAATACAAGCGAAAAGACCGATATGACAATGTTGGTTTTCGCAATGACTTTTGTGTTTATAGCGGTTTATTTCTTTGCAATGCTTATAGGCAAAGGTATAAACAAGCTTGGCGAGCTGATAGACAGCAGGGAAAAATAATATAACAAATTGTACAAACACCCCAAGAAATCTAATGATTTCTTGGGGTGCTTTGTCAGCAGTCTGACGTCCCAAGAAATCTAATGATTTCTTGGGCATTGTATTTTATTTGTCGTCCTCTTCCAGCTCTTCTTCAGTATAAGTGAAGTTACCTGTGGAAGAAGCGCTCTCGGCTTCCTCATCAAGCTCTACAGAGCGTATAGCCCATTTTTGGATATCAATAGAGCCGTCGCCCGTAAAGATTGTAATTGTCTTTTCGCGAATCTTCTCTATCTCGCCGGTGATGCCACCGATAGTAATAACGGTATCACCAACCTTAAGGGATTGGCGCATCTCCTGGGCTTGCTTTTTACGCTTGTTTTCGGGGCGGATAAGCAAAAAGTAGAAAACAAGAGCGAATATACCAAGTGTAATAAACATTGTGTAATCCACAGCAAAATAATCCTTTCTTGATAAGTTACATCGGATAATCTTTTCTAACCCTTACAACCTCTTTAACAATGCCGCTTTTTTCGTCTACGGTAAACAGAGCACCGCACAGCGCGGTGGGTCCCTCCGCCTTTTCAAAGCGATGATGTATTTTGCAGGTGTAATTAGGAATAACAGTTTCGGGCTTGACCCCCAAAACCCCCGTAGTCACGCCGCACATACCAAGGTCGCTGATATAAGCGCTGCCCTTGGGCAGTAAAGCCTCGTCTGCGGTTTGTACATGGGTATGGGTACCGAACATAACGCTGATTCTGCCATCGAAGCAATGGAAGAAGGCGCTTTTTTCGCTGGTGGCTTCGGCGTGGAAATCCGCCACCGCCACGTCATACTGCCCCTTTAAGGAGTTGAGCAGTGCGTCGGCACAGTTAAAAGCCGAATCGGCACCGTCCATAAACACCTGCCCCACCAAAGACATTACCAATATCCGCGTGCCGTTTGCCAACTGAAACAGGGTATAGCCCTTACCGGGCGCGGCGGCGGGATAATTGTGGGGGCGCAGAACAAAATCGTTCTCTTCATACATATCGAAAGAGTCGTGTATACGTAGGCTGTGGTTGCCGCCTGTAAGCACATCGGCGCCGCACTCCAAAAGAGCCGTGGCGCTGCGCATATCCAAGCCGTTGCTGATGTAGGCGTTTTCGGCGTTGACGATAACCAAATCCGCCCCAAGCTCCCGCTTAAGCGGACGCAATCCCTTAACAACGGCGGCAAGCCCCGCAGGGCCGACCACGTCACCCAAGGCAAGTATCTTCATAAAAGCCCGCCTTTATTTTGCGTAATCGTGTACGCGGGTCTCACGTACCATATTAATCTTTATCTGACCGGGATATTCCAGCTCTTCTTCTATCTTCTGGGCGATATCGCGGGCGATAAATACCATATCGTCATCACTAACCTCTTCGGGCTTAACCATAATACGAATCTCTCTGCCCGCCTGTATTGCAAAGGATTTTTCAATACCGTTAAAGGAATTAGCGATTTCTTCAAGTCTTTGCAGACGTTTAATGTAGTTTTCAAGGTTCTCACGTCTTGCGCCGGGACGTGCGGCGGAGATAGCATCAGCCGCCTGAACGATAACAGCAACAAAGGTCTTGGGCTCAACGTCGCCGTGGTGAGCCTCGATAGCGTGGATAACCTCTTTGCTTTCCTTATACTTTTTGGCAAGGTCAACACCGATTTGAACGTGAGAACCGTCCACCTCGTGGTTCATAGCCTTACCGATGTCGTGCAACAGACCTGCACGCTTTGCAAGTGTAACGTCAATACCAAGCTCGCTCGCGATCATACCGGAGATATGAGCAACCTCAATGGAGTGCTTAAGAGCGTTTTGACCGTAGCTGGTTCTGAACTTAAGTCTGCCAAGGATCTTAACAAGCTCGGGGTTAATACCGTGAATACCGGTTTCAAAGGTTGCCTGCTCGCCTTCACGCTTAACAACGGTATCAACCTCTTTACGGCTTTTTTCAACCATCTCTTCAATGCGGGATGGATGTATACGACCGTCGGAAACAAGTTTTTCAAGGGCAAGCCTTGCCACCTCACGACGGATGGGGTCGAAGGTGGAAATCGTAATAGCCTCGGGAGTATCATCAATAATAAGGTCAACCCCTGTAAGGGTCTCGATAGCGCGGATATTTCTACCCTCGCGCCCGATAATTCTGCCCTTCATCTCATTGTTGGGCAGATCAACAACGGAAACCGTTGCTTCGGAAACACTGTCGGAAGCGCAACGCTGGATAGCCAAGGTAACAATATCACGTGCCATATCATCGGCTTTTTCCTTGTACTCTTGCTCCATATCCGAAAGGCGTTTAGCCATTTCGTGTCTTGCCTCTGCCTCTGCCCTTTCAAGCAGGGTCTGGCGGGCGTCTTCCATAGTCATGCCGGAGATTTTTTGAAGTAATTCTTCTTGCTCTGCCTTAATTTTTTCAATTTCAGAGGTCAACTCTGTATTCTCTTTGATTTTAGCGTTAAGCTGTTCCTCCTTCTTGTCCAAGTTGAGAGCACGCTTGTCCAAGTTTTCTTCCTTTTGAGCAAGTCTGTTTTCGGTACGAGAAATTTCTTTTCTGCGTTCCTTCGCTTCGCGTTCTGCTTCGTTTTTGATTCTGTGCGCTTCTTCTTTTGCTTCAAGGGCGGCTTCTTTTTTAACGGTTTCTGCACCTTTTTTTGCTTCTTCAACTATGCGCTTCGATTCAATCTCTGCAGATTGAATGGTTTTTTCTGCGATAAGCTTACGTATGAAAAAGCCAATCAGCATACCGATTGCAAGACCGGCAACTGCGGCTACTATCATCCAAACAAGGTCCATTCGCAAAATCCTCCTTAATTTATTTTATCGCCTTTTACAGCTATTCAATATATTATACTACTTTTACCGCCAAAAGTAAAGCACTTTTTTAAGTTTTTTTATTTAAGGTTTGACATTTCTGCCCCTTGGTTTTATAATGGTAGGCAGAGGTGTAATTATGGCAATTTATTTTGATAACGCCGCCACCACAAAGCCCACTTCCGCCGCAATATCGGCGTTTACTCAAGGGCTTGCGGCATACGGCAACCCCTCCTCGCCCCACGCCTTGGGGGCAGAGTCTCGGCGTGCGCTTGAAGGCGCCCGCAAAGCTTTGGCAAGCCTTGTGGGTTGCAAAACCGAAGAGTTTTATTTTACCGCTTCGGGGACCGAGGCTAACAACAGCGCCGTTTACGGCCTGTGGGAGTACAGAAAACGTTATGGCAAGCGGGTTATACTTACGGATTCAGAGCATCCCTCGGTTAAGGAGCCTTGCCGCAGATTAGAGGCTGCAGGGGCAGAGCTTGTGTATATCCCCACCCGCGGCGGCGTGCTTGATACAGAGTTTTTAAAAGAGGCGCTAAAGGCGCCCACCGCCTTGGTCTGCGTAATGCTGGCGAATAATGAGACCGGCGCGGTTTATGACATAAAGGCTGTGCGTGACGCAATAACCGCCACGGGCAGTCGGGCTTTACTGCATTGTGACGCGGTACAGGGCTTTATGAAGGCAGAGGGCTTTAAACAAGCCCTTCGCTGTGCGGATACGGCGGCGTTTTCTGCCCACAAGCTCCACGGCATCCGCGGGGTAGGCGGCTTGATGTTAAAGTCAAACCTGCACCCCCCTGCATTTGTGCTGGGCGGCGGTCAGGAAAAGGGCGTAAGAAGCGGCACCGAAAACGTGGCGGGCGCCCTATCCTTTGCCACGGCGGCGGCAGATTACGGAAAGGCTGCCACAGACAAGGTAAAGGAGCTGCGCACATATATAGAGGAAAAACTTAAAGCCCTTGATAACATAGGCTTTAACCTGCCACCGAAACGGCTTGACGGTATACTAAACATAAGCCTGCGCGGCATAAAAAGCGAGACCGCCCTTAACTGCCTGTCAGAGCAGGGGATATATATTTCCGCATCCTCTGCCTGCTCATCCAAGCAGGCGGAAAACACCGTTCTTGCCGCCTTCGGCTTGGAAAAGACGGACAGGGAGTGTGCATTACGTATAGGCATATCGCCCCTTAATACAAAAGAAGAAGCGGATGCACTTATCTCTGCACTTGCAGAGGCGCGCAACCGCTATGGAAGGATATAGCTATGAACAACAATGTTTTACTGCTTAAATACGGCGAGGTTGTTATGAAGGGCCTTAACCGCTCATATTTCGACAGCCTTATTGTGCGCCGTGTAAAACAGCTTTTAAAAACGGTGGAAGGCGAGTTCACTTTGGAATACGCCCAGTCCACTTTGTGCATAATAGGCAGCGAGGGTGCGGATATGGAGGACGCCGCCGAAAAGATGAAGCGTGTATTCGGCATAGCCTCTGTTTGCCGCGCTTGGCGTTGCGAAAAGACGGTGGAGGATATCCGCGCCACCGTTGCCGCCCATATTGACGAGCTTATAGGGGATGCAAAGACCTTTAAGTGCGAGGGTAAGCGCAGTGACAAAAGCTTTCCTCTGTCCTCCCCCGCGCTGTCGGGCGAGATAGGCGGCACAGTACTGCAACTTAAGCCTTATTTGAAGGTGGATGTGGTCAAGCCCGACGTGACCGTAAAATTAGAGGTGCGGGATAAATACGCCGCCGTCCACGGCGGTGGCGAAAAAGGCGCAGGCGGTATGCCCAACGGCTCGGCAGGGCACGGCTTGCTTCTCCTTTCCGGCGGTATCGACAGCCCCGTTGCAGGCTATCTTATGGCAAAGCGCGGGCTTACGTTAGACGCGCTGTATTTCGACAGCCCGCCCTACACAGGTCAAGCGGCAGAGGATAAGGTAAACGCATTGGCAGAAGCGCTTGCAATGTACTGCGGCAGGATTTATATGCACACCATAAGCCTTACCGAGATACAGGAGGTGCTTATGCGTGACTGTGACGAGCGCCTGTTTACCATACTGTTGCGCCGCTTTATGATGCGACTTGCTGAAAAGCAAGCGCAGGATATCGGCGCGGCGGCGCTTATAACGGGCGAAAGCTTGGGGCAGGTTGCAAGCCAGACCTTGCACGCGCTGACGGTAACAAACGCAGTGCCCCAAATGCCTGTGTTCCGCCCCTGTATTGCCATGGATAAGGACGAGATAGTGCAGATATCCCGTAAGATAAGCACCTTTGATATATCTATACTGCCCTATGAGGATTGCTGTACCGTATTTGTGCCCCGCCACCCCAACACCCGCCCCACTATGGAGCAGATTTTGGAGGAAGAGGCAAAGCTGGATATAGAAGGGCTTACCGAACGCGCATTTGCCACCCGCAGACACAAAAAGATTGTAGGTTGATAAGTTTATGACAGAAGCAAAAGCTTTGGTTGCCGCACTCAAGGCAAAAGGATTAAAAATAAGCACAGCAGAGTCCTGCACAGGCGGGCTGATAAGCGGCGCGATAACCGCGATTGCGGGCGCTTCCGCCGTTTTTGACGGAGGTGTGTGCAGCTACGCCAACGCCGTAAAAGCGAATTTTTTAGGGGTGTCGGAGACCACCCTTAACACCGTAGGCGCCGTATCCGCCGCCACCGCCGCCCAAATGGCGCGGGGTGTGCGCAAGTTGTTTTCTGCGGATATCTCCGTAGCTGTTACGGGGATAGCAGGCCCCGACGGCGGCACCGAGGAAAAGCCCGTAGGTACGGTGTATATCGCCGCCGCCACAAAGGAGGGCGTGTGGGTGCGCCGCTACCTCTTTAGCGGTGACAGAGCCACCGTAAGAGCAAAAACCGTAAGCGCCGCCTTGCGTCTGGCGCTTATGTGCGTGTAAGCTATGAGTGCAAAATATATAAGCGAAGTGATTTTTGAAGGTGGGCTTACCCCCACCTCTTATCTTAACGCCCTGCCCGTAATAAAGTTCCTTAACCAAGCGGAACGGCTTGCTTTTTCCTCGCCGGTGACCTTTTTTGTGGGCGAAAACGGCATCGCAAAAGCAAACTATAAGGATACAGAGCATTACAGGATAACAAAGCAGTTTTTAAACGACCCGGACAGGATGCTTTATTATCTGTTGAGCAACTAACGCCCAAAACAACCGAGTAAGTCAAAACGGCAAGAGATGCAAGCACTGCCTCTCCTGCCGTATATTTTTTACTTTTATCGTGTGCGACGTTGCGGGACGGCACGAACGCCGTCACATACCGTATTGTA
Source organism: Eubacteriales bacterium (assembly GCA_045605905.1). Taxonomy (GTDB): domain Bacteria; phylum Bacillota; class Clostridia; order Oscillospirales; family CAG-382; genus SIG636. The sequence continues at coordinate 3,422 of JAZUQW010000019.1, read as the reverse complement.
TCACGCCTATTCACAGAAGGCGTTCCTCTTCTTGTTTTATGTCTACTATTTTATTACAAATGCATCTACAAGAAGCACATCGTAGTTATAACTTGGATGAATATATATCTTTAACTGTGTGCCACCTGTAACATCTATTGAAAAGTCAATTTTTTCTGTAGTTTTTTTGAGTTTCTCTATCTCAAATACAACTTTATCGTCTAAATAAATAGTAATATCTACCTCCATTTCGGAAGATACATCACACCAAGCTGCTATGCTTCCTTTAAAGGTTTTATACTCACCTCTTAAGTTGTGAATACTATATGCTGCTGGGTTGATAGAAAGGTTCCCTACCACATAATTATGGTGAACACTATACTCGTTCCCAAAAGAATCTATTACTTCTTCGTTCTTATATTTATAATACCCCGAATCAATAACGTGCAAATCGCTCAACGGAACGGGCGCAACATCAGGGTCGGGGGCTGCGCAACGGGTGCAGGTTCCGTCTACGAAATCATGTCCCAAAGGCTCGCCCACGGTCTCGTTACAACGGGAGCAAACGGGCACATCGGTACAGGTGGCCTCACTTAAATCGTGGCCCAGGGCTTCACCCTTTGCTTCGCCGCAACGACTGCATTTTGCCGCTTCGGTACAGGTGGCATCGCCGTAATCGTGACCTAACGCATCCCCTTCGGAAATACCGCAACGGCTGCAGGTGGGTCTGTCGGTACAGGTAGCCTCACTTAAATCGTGGCCCAGGGGGTCGCCGTAGGTTTCGCCGCACTCACAAGCCTGTGGCTCGGTACAGGTGGCGGGGGCATAAAAGTGGCTGTGTACATCAACAGCCTGTGTAGTCTCGGGCTCTTCGTTTTTAGATTCCTGTTCCTCTGTTTTAGAGTTGGTATTTTCGGGCTCTTCGGGTTTTGTGTTGTCTTTTTCGCTTTGCTCTATATTGGGCGTATTATCAGTATTTGCGGGGGCGCGGTCGGGCTTTTCAGCCTCGCCGCAGGCAACGGCAGAAAGGCAAAAGCACAAGGCAAGTACGACAAACAACAGTTTTTTGGACATTTTAAACTTCCTCCTAAAAAATAAAAAGTGCGCAACCGAAGCTGCGCACCGAAAAACGCACCTTCCAATTGCTGCCACACAACCATTCACAAACCTATATAAAAGTGCGAATAAGGAGATAAGCGCGTTTTTGCCAAAGAAAAACGCACCATTATACAGATTTGCAATATTAGGTTATGTGGCATTATGATTTTAGCACATTTTTTTGCGTATTGCAATATTTTTTAACAACAATCACCCCAAGAAAGCTGACGATTTCTTGGGCACCCCGACAATCACCCCAAGAAAGCTGACGATTTCTTGGGGACCCCGACAAAAAACGACAGGAAATGCAAAAAGCAAATCCTGCCGTATATTTTTTGCGTCGCTTCCGATGGCGAGCGCAAACCGTTTATCTGCCATTTCGCGACAATATTATGAGGGGCGCTTTGTGCCACAATCGGGGCAGAATTTAGAAGTTAGACCTGTTTTTCCACAGGCACAATCCCATGTTTCCGGGCGTGCCGCGCCGCAATCGGGGCAGAAGTTACTGCTAATATCTGTTTTTCCGCAACTGCAGCTCCATATGGGTTTTGCTGCCACCAATACGGCTTTTTCTTCGGCTTTTACAGTATTTTCTTCCGACTTTTCGACTTTTTCTTCAGTTTTCGCGGTTTTTTCTTCCACCGGCTTTTCCGTCGCGCCGCCGCGCTTTGCGTTGATGCGTGCTATCTCTTCCTCAACTATTGCGCCAAAGCCGCTGTTATCCAGCTCCAGACTTTCTTCTGCCACAGAGGATTTATCCGCAAAGGCATCAAAGACTTTTTGCTTTTCCTCTAACATCCCGGTTATCTTTTCATCGGCGGTATCGTCACCCAACAGGCGGTACACCAACACGTTGCGCGACTGACCCATGCGGTAAGCGCGGGATATTGCCTGGTTCTCGATAGAAGGCTTAAACTGTGGCTCGCAGATGACCACCACGCTGGCGGTCTGTATGTTAAGTCCTGTGCCGCCCGACTGTATCTGTGCGATAAGCACCGAGCCCGCAGGCGCTTTTTCAAACTCGTCGATAATCTCCTGCCTGCGTTGCGGAGGCACAGATCCGTTGATGATGGGCATACAGCGTGCGCCCAGGAAGGCGCTGATTTTTTCCACAGTGGTAAGGAAAAAGGAGAAAACTATAACCTTTCTGCCCTCGTCCTCCGCCTCCTCCACTATCTCCTTAAGACGCATTGCTTTAGAGGAATTGTTAAGGTCGGGTACGTTCCAAGAAACACGGCGGATATCCGCATACTTCTTGGCAAGAACGGTCTCCTCATAGATGCGCTCCTCCTCGGAATTAAGGATGCACCACTCTTTTGTCTCGGTCTTTTCGGGAAGCTCGGTAAGTACGTCCTCACGCCGTCTGCGGTAATATACGGGTGCAATTTTCTCCCTAAACTCGGGTGCGGACGCCATAAAGGCGATATTCTGTACCTCCGATGCCACCTTGGGCTGAAGGACGGCGATAAGGGATATCATCTCCTCAACCTTGTTCTCAAGGGCGGTGCCTGTCATAAACAAAAGCCGCTTGCTGTGACCGCACAGCGCCTTGGTGTTAACCGTCCTGCGGGCGGAGGCGTTTTTGATATAGTGGGCCTCGTCCACCGTAAGCATGGCAAAACGATAGGCTTCGGGCAGAGTGAAGCTGCCCGTGGTCTCGAAGGTGGTAACTGCAACGCCGCCTTCCGTTTTCCACTGCTCTATGGCGGCAAGTTTGCTGTCGCCGTGTATTTTATGTACCGTTAAATCGCTGTGCTTGGTAATCTCGCGGCACCAATTCGAAAGAACACTGGCGGGGCAGACCACCACAAAATGGCTTTCGCCGCTGTTGCGCAGTGATACCATCGCCGCTATTGCCTGCATGGTTTTACCAAGACCCATTTCGTCACCCAAAAGCACCCGCTCTTGATGGAGTATGTACTTTACGCCCAGCTCCTGGTAACGGCGCAGGGTAACGGCAAGTCCTGTAAGCAACAGCTCTTGCTCCATAATGGCGCGGGCAAGCTCCTCGGGTAGCCCATAGACAGTCTCGTCACCCAAAAATTGAGGCGTTACCCCCTCAAGCACCGCGTAAAAGCCTGCGGGGTCGGCACAGAAGGCGTCCCAAGCGACGGCAGGCATTACTATTTTGCCGCGCTCAACGGCAAGGGTGTGCTCTTTGCAGGCATCCAGATAACCGGTGCTTGCTATGTTTTCCAGTGCGCGGTACGCTGCCTCTGCCCTTTGCTTCTTTTCCTGCCCCGTAAACATCCACTTAAAGCCGCCTGTAAGGGGCTTCACTTCCTCAAGTGCCGTCTTTACCGTAGGCTGTGCGCCCGCTATGGCGCTCTCCAACGCCTGTATGT
>JAZUQW010000018.1:0-2232 GCA_045605905.1 Eubacteriales bacterium | reverse complement strand
CCCCCTTTAAAACGGTTTATATTGTTATTATATAACAAAAAAACTTAAATTACAATAGCAATAGTAGTTGAAAAATACTTATTTGTATAGTATAATGTAGTGTACTTTAGTTAGGAAGGTGATAACGTGGCGTATACTTTTCTTGGCGGCATACATCTGGATGAAAGAAAGAATACCGCCGGCATGGCAGCAGAGCTTTATGCAGACCCCAAGCAGGTTGCCATCCCTATGCTTCAGCATATAGGCGCGCCCTGTAAACCCCTTGTTTCGGTTGGTGACACGGTAACTGTAGGTCAGTGCATCGGCGAGAATAACGATGCCCTTTGTTGCTCTGTCCACGCGAGCGTGTCGGGCAAGGTGGTGGCGTTGGAGGAGCGACGCGGCATTACAGGTGCGGCTATTACCCACGCGGTTATAGAAAACGATTTTAATTACACCGTTTGCCCCGATTTGGAGGGCATAAAGGTTCCGTTGGAAAGATTAAGCAGTGACGAGATTATTGAGCGTATCCGTGCCGCAGGCGTTGTGGGTATGGGCGGCGCAACTTTCCCCGCCTATGCGAAGATTAAGTCTGCCCTCGGCAAGGTAAAGCATCTTATAATCAACTGTGCGGAGTGTGAGCCGTACATTACAGCCAACCACCGCCTTATGCTTGAACAGCCCGAGGTTGTTATAAAAGGCATTAAGATATTGATACACGCCCTTGGCGTGCGCAGGGCGGTTATTGCCATTGAGGATAACAAGCCCGATGTTATAAAACTGCTTGAAAGTAAAATTGAAGATAAAGCACTTATAAGCATAAAAGTGCTTAAAACAAAGTACCCGCAGGGCGACGAAAGACAGTTAATATATGCTCTGTACGGTAAAGAGATACCCACAGGCAAGCTGCCTGCGGATGTGGGTTGCGTTCTGTTCAACCCCGAGACGGTGGCTTGCGTGTACCGCGCCCTGTCCTCGGGCATGCCCGTAGTGCAAAAGCGCGTTACGGTGGATGGCGACGCCATAAAGAAGCCCCGCAACCTTATAGTGCCCATCGGCACCTCGTTTGCGGATATTGCCGAATTTTGCGGCGGCACGAAAAAGAAGTTTGCCCGTCTTATAAGCGGCGGCCCCATGATGGGTCAGGCCCAGTGGTCCCTTGATTACTGCGTTACCAAGGGAACGGGCGCGTTGCTGTTTTTAAGCGATATGAAAGAAGAGATCGGGCAGTGCATACGTTGCGGCAGATGCGTGCGCGCTTGCCAAATGCACCTTATGCCCGCCTTGCTTGCGGCGTATTCGGAGAAAGAAAAATATGAGGAATGTGATAAGCTTGGTGCCTTAAGCTGTGTGGAATGTGGCTGTTGCACCTATGTTTGTCCCGGCAAGGTGCCCATAGTTCAGTACATCCGCAACGCAAAGGGCGCCATTAACGAGCATAAACGCCGTGTTGGCGAGAAAGGGGGCAAATAAACAATGAGATTGCTTAAAGTAAGCCCCTCGCCCCATATACGCAGTTCGGTAAGCACCGCCTCTGTTATGCGAGACGTTATTATCGCCCTATGCCCTGCCCTTATTTGGGGCGTGTATGCCTTTGGGTTTAGAGCGCTTACCGTTACCCTGCTTTCTGTTTTCGCCTGCGTGGCGTCGGAGTATGCATTTTGCGTCATCACAAAGCGAAAGCAAAGTATAAAAGACCTTTCCGCCGTGGTTACGGGCATAATACTTGCCTTTAACCTACCTGTGTCGGTTCCCCTTTGGTTGCCCGTTATAGGCGGCGTGTTTGCCATAGTTATTGTTAAAATGATGTTTGGCGGCATAGGTAAAAACTTTCTTAACCCCGCATTGGCGGCAAGAGTGTTTTTGTTTTTATCCTTCCCCTCCTATATGGCAGGCTCGTTTGTAAGCCCCGCGGCAGATAAGCTTTCCGCCTTTTCAATACACACAAATCTTGACGGCATAAGCTCTGCCACTCCGCTTACCAAGCTTATGAACGACAGCATTGGTGACAACCTGCTTGTGGATATGTTCTACGGCAACATAGGCGGCTGTATTGGCGAAGTATCCAAGGTATGCCTGATTTTGGGCTTTTTGTACCTGCTTGTGCGCAAGGTAGTAACTTGGCATATCCCCGTGGCGTATTTGGGCGTTTTCTTCCTGTTAAGCTTCGCCTTCCCCATGGGCGAGGATGAGGCTATCCGTTATGCCCTTTCCTCACTGTTATCCGGCGGTGTTATCCTGGGCGCAACCTTT
>JAZUQW010000017.1:0-5167 GCA_045605905.1 Eubacteriales bacterium | reverse complement strand
GAGCGCTAATTATCCATATAACCAAGTAGATTATATACCTATCGAAAAGAAAAGTCAATAAGAAAAACAAAAAACAGCAAACATAATTTTACCCCTCTGCCCGTCGGGCAGAGGGGTCAAAACAACACATTGTTATTGCGCTATGCTTTCGGGTAAAAACTCGGCAGGGATAATGGCGCGCACCTTGGAGTAAAGAGTTTCCAGCGAGAAGTTGCCGTCAAGCTGACTGTCAAAGGAGGTTATCTTCCCCTTGTTTTTATGACAACCGTGGGCCGCGGCAAGCTCTGCCGTATAATCCTCCAAAAGGTATATCTTAAACTGTCTGAAGCCAGTATCCGTTTGAGTGTTTACGCTGCTTTCTTTTTCATAATGGCATACAGTGGGGGTTATTTGCACGTTATCGATGTAGGGCGACTGACCCGACTTGCACACTATATCAAAGGAAAGCAAGCTACCCAGTGCATTTTTGCCGCCGTACATACCGCTGATAAGGTTACCCAAAGAATAGGTCAGGAAACAACGGCTGCCGTCTTCCCTTGTTACCCATTTAGACTCCTGTATAACGTGAGGATGCATACCGATGATAACATCAGCGCCCGCGTCTACCAAAGTCTGTGCGGCTTCGCGCTGGCTGTAGTTGGGAGTAAAGGTATCTTCATCGCCCCAATGCATAGAGACAAACACAAGGTCTGCCTTGCTGTTGGCAAGCGCCATTTGCTTTTTCATAAGCTCGCTGTTTATATAAGGGATATAAGTGTTGGCGGAGGAAGAAAGGCTTATGCCGTTGGTGGAATAGGTGTAAGCAAGAAAGGCTATTTTTACACCCGAATGCTCGTATATAACGATATTATCCAAGTCCGCCTTGTTTTCGTAATAGCCCAAGGTAACGCCGCCGCGCTCTGTAAAGAAGCGGTCGCAATTTATAAGGTACTTGTCGTTGGCGCTATCAAGCATATGGTTATGGGCAAGGTTAAATATGTCAAAGCCCAAGTCCAAAAGGGTCTCACCCGCCGCCTCGGGAGAATTGAACATAGGATAACCGCTGATGGGGTTTTCGTTACCGCCTATCAAGGTTTCTACATTAATGTAAGATATATCCGCATTGGCTATCATGGCGGCAATATTATCGTAGATGTGACTAAACTTATAGTCTGCTGTTTGCAGATTGCTGTAATCGGGCTCTACCCCTTTTTCTGCCGCGGCAGACTGCAACGCATAATAGTACACCGAGGGGTGTATAATATTATCGGGGCAAGCGAGAAAGCTTATAACCTTATCGTCGCCGTTGTATACGTTGTCGGAGCTTTCGCTCTCTGATTCACTTTCGCTGTCTGCAACGCCTTCGCTTTCTGCAACGCCTTCGCTTTCTGCAACGCCTTCGCTTTCTGCAACGCTTTCACTATCTGCAGTGCTTTCGCTTTCCACCGCGCTTTCTGTCTTTGTATCGCTGTTATCGTCCTTTTCGGGAACAGAGCTGCCGTCCCCTTTAGTGGGTGTGGAATCCTCTTTAACCGAAGACTCCGTAGCGGAAGCGTTATCGTTTTCCACAGGGATATCTTTACAGCCGCAAAGAACCATAACAAGAGCCAAAACAAGCATTAAAAGCCTTGTCTTAAACATATAATTACCATAACCTTTCACGTTTACCGCTTAAACCGCGGCAGTTTGTGCATCCTCCTGCACCTGTTTTTTCCGGATATCCGCGCCGACAGCGCGAAGCTTTTCCACAATATTTTCGTAGCCGCGTTCGATATGATAGATATCGCCTATCTCTGTAACGCCCTCGGCGGCAAGCCCTGCAATAACCATAGCGGCGCCCGCACGCAAATCAACAGCTTTAACAGCCGCACCCTTAAAAGGAGTCTTGCCCCTAACTATGGCAACTTTAGGCTCTACGGTGATATCGGCACCCATACGCACCAATTCTTTTACATAGCGGAAACGGTTATCCCACACGCCTTCACGCATCATACTTACACCCTCTGCCAAGCAGAGAAGTACGCACATTTGAGGGTTCATGTCCGTAGGGAAGCCGGGATAAGGTTGAGTCTTAACATTAACGCCGGTGAGGGGGTTAGGTGCGGAAACCACCACAGAGGTGTCGTTTTCTTCCACCACTGCGCCCATCTCGGTAAGCTTTGCCGTTACCGACTCCAAATGCTTGGGGATAACGTTAGCTACTGTAAGCTTACCGCCTGTTGCGGCGGCGGCTATCATATAAGTGCCCGCCTCTATCATATCGGGAATAACGCCGTAGGTAACGCCCTTAAGACTGCTTACACCCTTAATGCGTATAACATCGGTACCTGCACCTGCAATATCGGCACCGCAGGCGTTAAGGAAGTTTGCAAGGTCAACAATATGAGGCTCTCTTGCGGCGTTATCAATAGTTGTAACGCCATCAGCAAGGACTGCCGCAAGAATTATGTTGATGGTGGCACCGACGGAAACCACATCCATATAAACAGGAGCACCGGAAAGCGCACCCTCGCTTTCTGCATTTATGTAACCGTTTTCCACACGGACGGAGGCGCCCAGCTTTTCAAAGCCTTTAACGTGCTGGTCGATGGGTCTTTGACCGAAGTCGCAGCCACCGGGAAGAGCCACATGGGTCCTGCCGAACCTGCCCAGCTCTGCCCCTGCTATGTAGTAAGAGCCGCGCATATGCCTTGACTGCTCATAGGGAGCGCTGCCGCACATAACCCCGTCGGTATTTATCTCAACCGTGGTGCTGTCAAGCATACGCACCTTTGCGCCCATTGCCTTGAGGATGGAGAGGGCGGCAAAAACATCGTCAATAGGAGGTAAATTTTCTATAACACAGTCACCACTGACAAGTATGGTACCGAAAAGTATGGGCAGTGAAGAATTTTTCATACCGCTTACTTCAATGGTCCCGTAAAGAGGCTTGCCACCGTTAATTATAATTTTTTCCATATATAAAAACACCTTTCGGCAAAATACTCATTATTACCCACTATAATATGGATATACAATACTATGATACCATTTATTTGGAAATTGTCAAGTAGAATTTCAAGCGCTTTATCGCCCTGATTAAGTGTAACTTGCACAGTATAATTGTATGCTGTGGGTTTTGCTATTGACAAAAGGTAGATTTTGGTACATAATGTAAGTGTATTAATTTGAACTTTGGCCCCTGCGGGCTGTTATATATCAAAATTTTATAAAGAAGGAGTAAGTATGCGTAGGCGAGTATTTTCGCAATACGTGTAGTATTTTATGGCTAAAACTAAAAGTCAAAAGCTAAAAGTCATACCTTTGGGCGGCGTAGACGGCATTGGCAGAAACATAACCGTGTTTGAGTACGGTGAGGATATTGTTATTATCGACTGCGGCGTGTCGTTCCCCGAAGATGATATGCTTGGCATAGATCTGGTTATCCCGGATTTTTCGTATTTAGAACAAAACGAAGACAAAATAAGAGGGCTTTTGCTGACCCACGGGCACGAAGACCATATAGGTGCCGTACCTTATCTGCTTAAGCAGCTTAACATCCCCGTATACGGCACAAGGCTTACCTTGGGCATACTTGAGAACAAGCTTACGGAACACGGACTTATGGGCGGCTCTTATCTGCACGAGGTGGAGGCGGGCAATACCGTCAAGCTTGGTTGCTTTACTGCGGAGTTTATACGTGTTAATCACTCCATTGCCGATTCGGTGGCGATTGCGTTAAGCACACCCAAGGGTATGGTTGTACACACCGGGGATTTTAAGATAGACCTTACCCCCATCGACGACGCACCCATAAATCTGCACCGTTTTGCAGAGCTGGGCAAAAAGGGCGTTAAGCTTTTGCTTTGCGACTCTACCAACGTAGAGCGGGCGGGTTACACCGCGTCGGAAAAGGTGGTAGGCGCATCCTTTGACCGCATTTTTGAGGGTTGTGAAAAGCGGATAGTTATAGCTACGTTTTCTTCCAACATCCACAGAATACAGCAAATAATAAACGCATCGGTGAAATATGGCCGCAAGGTTGCCATTACGGGCAGAAGCATGATAAACGTAATGCGCGCGGCAGAGCGGCTGGGATATATGGATATCCCCGAAGGCACGCTGATAGAGCCGGGGGATATGAAGCGTTATAAGAAAGAACAGCTTACCCTTATTACCACAGGCAGTCAGGGCGAGCCGATGAGCGCGCTTTACCGTATGGCGCTGGGCGAGCATAATATGATATCCCTTGGCAGTGACGATTTGGTAATACTCTCCTCCTCCCCCATTCCCGGTAACGAAAAGCTTATCTCCCGCATAGTTAACGAACTGCTTAAGCGGGGCGTTGATATGATAAGAGACAGCGCAGTGGACGTACACGTATCGGGCCACGCCTGTGCGGAGGAGCTTAAAATAATACACACCCTTGTTGACCCCGATTATTTTATGCCCGTACACGGGGAGTACAAGCATCTTAAAAGCCACGCCGACTTGGCAAAGGAGCTTGGCATGGCAGAAGACCGCATATTTATACCCGAAACGGGTCACGCCCTTGAGATAAGCAGTAAAAAAGCCCAGTACGGAGCTACTGTTCCCTGCGGTCAGGTGTATGTGGACGGCTACGGTGTGGGCGATGTGGGCAGCTCGGTGCTTAAGGAAAGAAAGCATCTTGCAGAGGACGGTATGTTTATTGTGGTATTCTCTGTAGACCTGCAGGAACGGATGTTGCTTTCGGATATAGAGATAATATCAAAAGGGTTTGTGTATATGCGTGAGCAGGAAAGTCTTGTGGAGGACGTGCGTGCCCTTGCCAAAAAGACGGTGTTAGAGTGCTTCGGTCACGGCAACAGAGATGCAAACTCCATAAAGAGCAAGGTTAAGGACGCGGTGGCATCAAAGCTTTATTCAAAAACGAAGAAAAAGCCCATGGTGCTGCCTGTATTGACGGATATAAGCTTATGAAAACAGTATTGATAACCGGCGGCAGTCGCGGTATTGGTGCCGCCTGCGCCCGCCTGTTTGCCGCCGAGGGCTACAGGGTGCTGATTAATTATGCAAAAAGCGAAACGGCGGCGTTAAGCCTGTGCCAAGAGCTTGGCTGTGAGGCATTTAGATTTGATGTGAGTGATGAAGCCGCAGTTTTAGCCTGTCGCGACGCGTTGGCAGAACGGGGCATTACGGTGGATGTGCTTATAAACAACGCAGGTGT
>JAZUQW010000016.1:0-9456 GCA_045605905.1 Eubacteriales bacterium | reverse complement strand
GATTTCTCCGGCAATCAGGCTGTCGACCTCTTCCTTTTTCAGCGAATAAATATAGGTTTCGCTTACAAAATGACCGGAAGCGCGTACAAGGAAATACCATCCCAAGCTTTTTATACACACAATATCCAGCCCGTTCTTTTGGTAATACGGCTTGAAAAAATCTGTCAACTTCATATTCTTCTGCTCCTCCGTTTTTATACGTTTCATATAAATACTATGTTATTTTTTAAACCCGTGGAGATAATTATACAACTATTAAGTGTACCCCTTACTTGTTAATATTCTGATAACACCTTAGTTTTTTGCGAGTGCCGATTTTTAATCGGCGCGAAGGTGCGAACGAACAAAAATGGTGTTTCCCCCGTATCAAATCCCGGGGTCCCCGTTGTGAACGCAGTGAGCAATGGGGCGGTTATATTTTAGATTTAAGATATTCCGCAAACTCTGCGCTTGTAGCGCCGTCGGGTCTGCCTGTAATCTTAACCTTTGCTTCTTCAAACATACAAATGTCAAGTGCCTTGTCAAGCTTTTCTGCTTTTTCCGTTTTTCCTATGTGGCGCAACAGCATTACGGTTGCCCTTAACATAGAGCAGGGGTCTGCATAAGCGGCTCTGCCTTCGTTTACCATACGGGGCGCACTGCCGTGTATAGCCTCGAACATAGCATAGCGCTTGCCTATGTTTGCACTGCCTGCGGTACCAACGCCGCCCTGAATCTCTGCGGCTTCGTCGGTGAGAATATCGCCGTAAAGGTTGGGCAGTATCATAACCTTAAAGTCGCGTCTGCGCTTTTCATCAACCAATTTTGCGGTCATTATGTCTATGTACCAATCGTCAACGGCAATGTTGGGATAATCCTTTGCAATCTCTTTGCATATATTCAAAAACTTGCCGTCGGTGGTCTTTATAACGTTAGCCTTGGTAACTATATCAACACGGTCATACCCGTTGTTCTTTGCATATTCAAAGGCAAGGCGCGCAATACGCTCGGTCCCTTCAGTGGTGGTAACAACAAAATCCATTGCCAACTCGTCGTTTACCTTTATGCCCTTGCTGCCTACTGCATAGCCGCCCTCGGTATTCTCACGGAAGAAGGTCCAATCAATGCCCAACGCGGGTATCTTAACAGGGCGCATATTTGCAAACAGATCCAGCTCTTTACGCATAGCTACGTTTGCACTTTCTATGTTAGGCCATGGGTCGCCCTGTCTGGGAGTAGTGGTGGGCCCCTTAAGAATTACGTGGCACGCCTTAAGCTCTTCCATTACATCATCGGGAATAGCCTTGCCAACAGCGGCGCGGTTTTCAATGGTAAGTCCGTCTATGTTTCTTATCTCGATTTTACCCTCGGCAACCTCGTCTTTAAGCATATACTCAAGCACGTCGCGGCTAACTGCAGAGATATAGGGACCTATACCGTCGCCGCCGCATACGCCGATTATTATTTTATCCAGCTTTTCGTAATCGGTAAATTCCTTAACGCCTTTTATGCGCTCTGCTCTTGCCAATTGCTCATCCAAAAGCTTTTCAAAATGGGCAAGCGCCGCCTTCTTTTCTTCAGCAAATCTTTCAGCCATTTTAACTGATACCTCCGTAATATTATTGCATTATATTAGTTAACATAATTTTGCCTTTTTTGCGCCTTGAAAAGTGGGGAAACCACATTCCCCACCGACTTTCCCACATTTTGCGGGGGCGAAAATGGCTTAAATGCTTATTTTCGACAAAAGAAACACTCATTTCCCTACAAGTTTCCCACATTTTCCGCCCGCATTATGTCTTATACATTATTCGAATAAAGATGCAAAAACGCCGTTACGCCTCCATACAAGCAAAGGCGTTTTGGTCAAGGGGCGCCCTTTTTCCCGCCAAAAATTCGTAGTAACCTTGGGCGGCAATCATCTGGGCGTTGTCACCGCAAAGGGATAGGGGCGGCACATAAAATCCCACGCCCAACTTGTCGGTTATGGATTTTAACGCCGCTCTTAAATGGCTGTTGGCAGCAACCCCGCCTGACAAAACCAAGGGCAATTTTTCGCCCTCTGCGTAATAAGCGGTAACGCCGCGGCTTACGGTCTTAACAGCTGCTTTTGTAAAAGAGGCGGCAATATCTGCCTTTAAATCACCTTCTATCGTCTCGCCTCGCATCTCCATGGTGTGTACTAAATTAATAACCGCGGTCTTGAGCCCCGAAAAGCTAAAATCATAAGGTGCATCATTAACCTTGCTGACGGTAAAGCTAAAGCGGTTCTTGTCGCCCTGTGCCGCAAGCTTATCCATATGGGCGCCGCCGGGGTAGGGCAGACCCAATACTCTTGCTGCTTTATCAAAGGCTTCGCCCGCCGCATCGTCGCGGGTTACGCCTATTGTCTCAAACTCTGTATAACCCTTAACTTTTATCAAGGATGTATGCCCGCCGCTTACCACTAATCCTATAAAAGGCGGCTTAAGCTCCTCAAATGCCACGTAATTGGCGGCTATATGCCCGCGGATATGATGTACCGGTATCAACGGTTTGCCTGTACTGTAGCTAATGCCTTTGGCAAAGCTTAAGCCTGTAAGCAAAGCACCTATAAGCCCCGGTGCATATGTAACCGCAATGGCATCGATATCGTCCATAGTAAGCCTGGCTTTTTCAAGAGCCTCACTTGCCACCGTACAAAGCGCTTCGGTATGGGCCCTGGATGCAATTTCAGGCACTACACCGCCGTAAAGGGCGTGGATATCCACTTGAGATGCCACCACCGAGGAAAGCGTCTTTCTGCCATCCTCTACTATGGCGGCGGCGGTTTCGTCACAACTGCTTTCTATACCTAAAATTTTCATTCAGCCTTTATCTCCTTTATCATAACCAACGCATCGTCGTTTTGCCGCCTGTAAAAGCCTTTTCTTACACCCACGGCAACAAAGCCTGCCTTTGTGTACAAGGCCCTTGCTGCGGAATTTTTGCTTGCAACCTCCAAGCTTATCTGTTCCGCGCCTCGGCGCACAGCCTCTTCCGCTATAAGCTCCATAAGCTTTGCGGCAAGCCCCTTGCGCCTGTGTTTTTCCGATACTGCTACGTTTTCCACCATCGCCTCAAAGGCAGAAAAAACACAGCTTGCCACAGCGCAAAGCTCGTCCCCTTCGGCGGCGCAAAGATACAGCGTATCCTCTCCGGTGGCGGCTTCCTCTATCTGTGCCGCAGACCACGCGGTATCAAGACACGCCGCCTCCAATTCGGCGGCGGCGGTGCATTGTTGTTTTTTTATTCTTCCAAATTCCATATTATTATTACGCTATAAAACGGGCAACAAGCTCCTTGGGTGCCTTAACAAGCTTTTCCGTGACATTGTCGTACAAATACTCGGCACCGTTTTCGTCAACCCTGAACTCAACCTTATAGTACAGCCCTTGACATTCTTTAGAGGTCAGCCATATAGAGTAGTGGTACTTCTCGCTCCAATCACCGGTGGCGCTTTCAACCCCTTTGCCGCTTAAGGCTTCTATTATCATAGCTATATACTCGCTGCCGTCGGCTTCTTTATCGCCCTTTACTGCTTCGGTGGAATACAAATAATCCCAAGGCCTAATGGTGCCTGCCTTGAAAATTTTTGCGGTACCCGTGCCAAAGTTTTCAATAGAAGGAGCTTTTACGCTTTCTTCTCTGTACAAGGTGTATCCGTTGCTTGTTTTAAGCGCCAAATACTTATCCGCATCGGCAAACGCCAACTCATAAAACTGCAGTTTCTTGCTTTTGTCATCAGGGTCGGCACACTCCATATACACGTCCTTAACGTTGTCGGGACCGTAGCCTGCAGGACATTCCACATAGGTAAGGCCTGTTTTGGTATCGGTTACTTTTGCCCATTCCTTTTGTGCCTTGTGTGGCTCGTCCTCGCTGTTACAGCCGCGAAGCTGTAGCAAGCCCCATATCAGCGCCGAGGCGGCAACAAGAACAAGCAATATACCCAATGCCTCTTTAAATTTACTCTTTGCAACAGAGTTGCTGTTTTTTACGCTCATAAAACCGTTAATAACCTATCTTACCTAAACTGTCGTCATCTTCTATCCAACTGCTTACTTCATAAGTACTGTACTTGCCGTCATCCTCAAGAACAACTACTTTTTCTATACCCGCGTTTATAACCAAGCGTTTGCACATCTGGCAACAGCAGGTGCCGCCAACCGCCTCACCTGTTTTTGGGTCAACGCAGGCAAGATATAAGGTCGCCCCAAGCATACGCTCTCTTGCGGCGGCTATAATAGCGTTAGCCTCCGCATGGACAGACCTGCAAAGCTCGTATCTTTCACCGCGGGGGATGTTCATTTTATCCCTAAGGCAAAAGTTAAGGTCACAGCAGTTAACGCGCCCTCTTGGTGCGCCTGCATAGCCTGTAGAAACAATAACGTCATCCTTAACGATTATCGCGCCGAATTTGCGGCGCAAGCAAGTTCCGCGCATAGCCACGGTTTTTGCAATTTCAAGATAATAGTTTGCCTTGCTGATCCTGCTCATAAAACAAGCTCCTTTACAAATTAGGTGCAAGCTCCTTTAAAAACGCCCTAAAAGCTTCACCTGTTTCGGGGTGTTTAAGCCCCTGTTCCACATTTGCCATCAACAGTCCCAATTTAGATCCCATATCATAACGCTTACCCTCAAACTCGCAAGCGGTCATGCCTTTAGTCACCGTAAGCTCACGCATAGCATCGGTAAGCTGAATTTCGTTACCGGCACCTCTGGGCGTATGCTCTAATATATCGAATATTTCGGGTGGCAAAACAACGCGCCCTAATATGGACAGCAAAGAGAATATCTTGTCAGGCGTGGGCTTTTCTATCATATCGCTTACTTTATATAGGTTGTTTTCCAATGGCTCAACCTTAAGCGAGCAGTATTTAACTATCTGTTCCTTGGTAACGCTTTTAACGCCTGCAACGCCAAGACCGTATTTGTAATACACATCGGTAAGCTGTTTAACCACAGGGGTTTCGGATATTATAACATCGTCACCGTAAAGCACCGCAAAGGGCTCATCCCCCACAAAGCTTTTGGCGCAGTATACGGCGTGCCCCAAGCCCTTTGCCTCTTTTTGCCGCAAAAAGGTTATGTTGGCAATATCCGCAATAGCGTTAAGCTCTCTCATCAAATGCTCTTTACCTGTAGAAACAAGCTTATTGTTATATTCCAAGTTATAGTCAAAATAGTCTTCAATGGCTTCTTTTCCGCGGCCTGTGATGATAAGAATATCCGTAATACCTGCCGCTGCCGCTTCTTCCACCAAGTGCTGAATACAGGGCTTGTCCACAATAGGCAACATCTCTTTGGGTATGCCTTTTGCAACGGGCAACATGCGTGTGCCCAGACCTGCCGCCGGAATAACGGCTTTAGTTATTTTCTTCATAAAAATCTCCTTGTACCGTAAACTTTATGGGGAACGGAGCAAGTTAAAAACTTATCTTTTTTTACCTGTAATCATTATAACAACAACCAAGATAATAGCTACTGCGGCAAGGATTATCCAAAGCCAAGGGCCGCTTTCGCCTGTAGCGGGGGTATTGCCCTCTACTGCGGCTGCCTGAAGAGTGAAAAACATAGAGGTAATAAACGCAAGAAGTAAAGATAATGCTTTTTTCATGATAATTATCTCCTTTTAAATCTGCCGTTTTAAATAAAAACCAAAACTGTGCGTATGGCATACAAACGCACAGTTTCATTATATAACGTATATGTCTTTTTGTCAAGTACAAGTCCACGCAAGGCAGTTTAAAACCTGCGGTCGTAAAGCAATGCCGCAAACAGTATAACCAACACAGATCCGGCGTTATGTACCAATGCGCCTGTGGTGGGGTTAAGTAAGCTGAAGAAAGAAAGCACAATAGCCAAAAGGTTTATGGCAAGGGATAAGATAATGCTTATTCTAACGGTTTTCACGGTAGCCTTTGCCAAACGCATAAGGTAGGGGATTTTAGAGACATCATCGCCCATAATGGCAATATCCGCCGCATCTACCGCAATGTCACTGCCCGCGCTGCCCATGGCAACGCTTACGTCTGCAGATTTAAGGGCCGGGGCGTCGTTAACTCCGTCGCCTATCATGCAAACAGCGGCATTGCCGCGTTTAAGCTCTTGTATCTTTCTAACCTTATCCTCCGGCAAAAGCTCGGCATAGAGGTTATTTATGCCCAGTTTTTTACCAAAGTATGACGCCGCCTTTTTGCTGTCGCCTGTAAGCAGTACGGTGTTAATGCCGCCTGCGTTAAGTTGCTTAAGCATGGCAGGGCTTTCGGTTTTGATGCTGTCGCACAGGGCAATAAGCCCCAAAATCTCTTTCTCCGTTGCCGCTATTATATGTGCTTTGCCTTGGGATTTAATAATATCCAGCGTATCTAAAACCTTATTATTAAACTTAACGCCGACCTCTTTAATAAGCCTTTCGTTACCGCAGTAAAGTTTTATGGCTCCAACTTTTGCGGAAACTCCCTTTCCTGCCCACATAACAAAGCCTTCCGTTTGCAAAAGCTTTGCACCTGCTTGTCGTGCCTGCTCAACCGTGGCTTTGCCTAACGGATGCTCACTTTTGCTTTCTACCGATGCAATTAGTGCCAAAAGCTGTTTTTGGTCAAGCTTTGGAGTAAAGCTTATAATGTCGCTTACAGTAAGCTTGCCGTGGGTAAGGGTGCCGGTTTTGTCAAAGGCAACGGTGGTCACCCTGCCCATTTTTTCCAACGCTTCACCGGATTTTATTATAACGCCCTGCTTTGTGGCTTGCCCTATCGCAGCCATTATCGCCGTGGGGGTAGCAAGCACCAAGGCGCAAGGACAAAATACCACAAGCACCGTTACCGCAACGGTAATATCTTGCTTTATAAGCCCCGCAATAACAGCAATGACAAGGGCGGCAGGAACCAACAGACTTGCCCATCTGTCGGCTATGCGTTGAATAGGCGCCTTTTTGTTTTCCGCTTCCTTTACCATACGGATAAGCTTTTGCAGTGACGAATCCTCACCAACCTTGCAGGCTCTTATGTCGATAGAGCCAAACCTGTTTACCGTTCCGCAGAAAACGCTGTCTCCAACGGCTTTATCTACAGGCAAAGACTCGCCCGTTATAACCGATTGGTCAACGCTGGTCTCGCCGCTTATTATCTCGCCGTCAACAGGAATAGCCTCACCCGGCAGGATCCGCAAAACATCACCTATTTGTATGTTCTGCGCCGCAATCATTGTTGCCTCGCCGTTTTCTTCAATACGCCTGCCCACAGTTGGCGATAGATTTACAAGCTGCTTAAGCCCCTTTTTTGCACGTGCGGTGGTCTTGTCCTCCAACAGCTCGCCTATAGCCATAATAAATGCCACCTCGCCCGCGGCAAACAGATCACCTATGGCAACTGCCGCAACCATGGCAGTGGATATAAGCAAGGCAGAAGATATTTTGCTAATTCCCTTGTTGTACATCAGCTTGCGCACCGCGTTTTGCACCAACGGCACGCCGCAGATTATAAGTGCCGCCCAAGCGGGGTCGAGGTATAAGGGGATCTTGGGTATTATCAAGCTTAACAGCAAACAGGCTCCACCAATTAAGGTAAAGGGCAGGCTTTTAAAAAGCAGTATAAGATTTTTGTGCATTTTTCCGTATGCTCCTTTACAAACAAAATAAAAAGCAGTATAATAAGTTCATTACCGAACAACTTGTTCGATTGAATTATACTTATTAGCACAAACAAAGTCAACGGTTAAAACCATTTGCTTTGTAAGATACTGAACAAAACATCTTAAATGTTTGGGAGGAGTTAATATGGACAGACGTCAGCACAAAACAAGAAAAGCCATACTTTGCGCCTTTAGAGCGCTGTTGGAAAAAAAGCGTTATGATAAGATAACCGTTCAAGAAATAATAGATGCGGCTGACGTGGGCAGAAGCACTTTTTACGCTCATTTTGAAACAAAGGACCTTTTGTTGGATGCCATGTGCGCCGAGATATTTCATCATATTTTTGAAGACGACCCTTGCCCTTGGGTAGGTAAGGATGCCGACCTTATGGGCAAGCTTGCCCATACCCTGTGGCATATAAGGGATGAGAAGAATGATTTTTCCGGTGTGATGCTTTCCGAAAGCGGCGATATTTTTATGGACTATTTTAAAAAGCACCTAAAGGAGATGTTTGATGGGTATATATCCCTGTTTAACACCGAAGCGCCTAAAGAGTTTTTGTTAAACCATTTGGCGGCGTGCTTTGCCGAAACGGTAAGGTGGTGGCTTAAGGAGGGCACAAAGACCGCCCCTGAAACTACCGCAAAATATTTTATAAGCCTTATACCCATAAAGGAACCGACACCCCAAGAAGCATAGCGACTTCTTGGGGTGTCCCCGATTTTTCTGTAATTATTCGGTTATAACGGTGACCGTATCGTTTTTTACCTCGGCAAAAACGCCTTTTACGTCCATACTGTGGTTTTCGCCGTCCTTTAGGTATGAAAGCTTGCCGTGGGCAAGCATAATAAGGGCGGTGGGGTGTCCTTTATGCACACCTCTGCTGCCGTCAACCGCGTTAAGCTTTACGGATAAAACCGCAGTGTCAAGCAAGGTGCCCTGCGGCGACAAAACCCAAAGCCTTAAGGGATTGCTTGCGTTTGTCATAGCTCCTTGCTCCTTGCATATACGCTGTCAATATCCCCGCAAAGCATAAACGCCTGCTCGGGTATATTGTCGCAGTCTCCGCCGATAATGGCATCACAGCCCTTTACCGTGGCTTCGGGGGGAACAAACACGCCCTTAACCCCTGTAAACGCCTCTGCCACGTGGAAGGGCTGGCTCATAAACCTCTGCAAGCGCCTTGCACGGCGCACGGTTATTTTGTCCTCCGGCGACAGTTCATCCATACCAAGTATGGCGATAATGTCTTGCAGCTCATTATACTTTTGCAAATAGCGCTGAACTTCTTTTGCGGTGTTGTAATGATGCTCGCCCACAACTTCGGGCGCAAGCATTCTGGACCCCGACTCCAAGGGGCTGACAGCGGGATATATGCCCAACTCAACCACGCTTCTCGAAAGCACCGTTGTAGCATCCAAGTGGCTGAAGGTGGCAGCGGGCGCAGGGTCGGTAAGGTCGTCTGCAGGCACGTAAACCGCCTGTACGGAGGTAATAGAGCCGTATTTCGTGGATACAATACGTTCCTGCAGTTTACCCATTTCACTGGCAAGGGTGGGCTGGTATCCTACGGCAGAAGGCATACGTCCCAACAGAGCCGAAACCTCCGAGCCTGCCTGTGTAAACCTGAATATATTATCTATAAACAAAAGAACATCCTGATGCTGTTCCTCACGGAAATGCTCGGCTATGGTGAGCCCTGCCAACGGCACCCTTAATCTTGCACCTGCAGGTTCGTTCATCTGACCGAAAACTAATGCAGTTTTGTTAAGCACGCCCGATTGCTTCATTTCGTTCCAAAGGTCGTTGCCTTCTCTCGAGCG
>JAZUQW010000015.1:0-9155 GCA_045605905.1 Eubacteriales bacterium | reverse complement strand
TTACAACTATCGGCATAGGCGCATTCGGTTATATCGATGCACTTACCGAAATCACTCTTCCCGCATCTCTTACCACTATCGAAAAGTGCGCGTTCTACTTCTCCGGCTTGCAGACAGTAACATTCGAAGAAGGCAGCCGTCTTACTACTATCGGTGATTATGCATTTAGAAACTGTGCGGATTTGGTAAGCGTTGAAGTTCCTCAAAGCGTTACCACCATCGGTTCTGCAATATTCTATGCGTGCAACAACATAACAGTTAAGGTTACGGCAAACTCTTACGCTTACCGTTATATGGTATCCAAGGGTTATTCTTACATCGTTTGTTAGTTGTCATATTTGTACCGCTCAAACTGTAAAATGGCGGGCGGTGCAGTTAACTTAATCAAAACAACCGCAGTATCGGGTGCATTATGCACCCGATACTGCGGTTGAGAAAGCGTTTTTTATAAAACGTTATATAACCCAAACTTATGCTTTTTTAAGATGTAAAAAAGTGAAAATTTGGGCTATATCCAAAGGCTTTTATTATAAACAAAAAGAAGTGCAACAAATGAAAATACAAACCTTAATAGTAACAACAAACCAAAACGACCATTTCCTTCTTGATCGTATGAATGTTCAAACAGATGCCATTGTTGGCAATCAATGTGACCGCAACTTGGTGGAGGAGTTTGAGCATAAGGGCAACAAGGTTAAGTGGTTGTCTATGTGCGAGCGCGGCGTGGGCCTTAACCGCAACACTGTAATGATGCGCAGCGACAGTGACATTTGCGTGTTTGCCGATGACGATATGGTATTTCACGACGGATACGGAGAAGAAGTAAAGGCTTTGTTCGAAAAATACCCCAACGCCGATTTACTGTTGTTTAATTTGGATGAAAAAAATCCCAAACGTCACAAAAACACAAAAACGGTTAGAATAAATCGCTTTAATTACGGAAAATACGGCGCCGCAAGACTTGCCTTCCGCAGAGAAAGGGTCTTTATGTCTGGGATATCTTTCCATCTGCTTTTTGGCGGCGGCGCAGTTTACAGCAGTGGCGAGGACAGTATATTTTTGCACGACTGCTTAAAGCGCAAGCTTAAAATTTTAGCGGTCCCCGTGGCTATTGCCGGCTTGTACGAGGAGCGTGAATCTACGTGGTTTTCCGGCTATACCCATAAGTTTTTCCACGATAAAGGCGTTCTGTATGCACAATTATACGGCAAACTTGCTTCCTGTATTGCTTGGTATAATTGCTTTAAGCACCGTAACGGACGTTATAAATCCTATGGTTGGAAGTCTGCATATAAAACAATGCGTCAAGGCATAAAAACACACGGCTAAAGTAATATATTTGTCGATAAAGGGGTGCGCAGTATGGAATATGCTATGCTATCATGTCTGATACCCACCGAATACAGCAATACCTTTTATAAAAACTCAAAGCATATAATGCAAGATGCGGCAAACGCGCTTCAATGGAATCTGTGCCGCGGATTTAATAAAAACTTGGGTGCGGATATAACTCTGTTTAATGTGTTGCCCTGCGGCAGTTTTCCTCAATATTACAGCCGCCTTTTTGTTAAAGGTTTTGATTTTGCACCTAACGGTCATAATATTCCTTTTTGCAATATAAAGCTTATAAGAAATCGTAGAAAAACCGTGGCGGTATGCAAGGCTCTTGATAAATGGTGCCAAAGCACCAAAGGGGCAAAAACGCGTTTTGTTTACACGGTGTCGCAGCCCTTGTTGGCGGCGGTGGCAAAAATCAAAGCTAAACATCAAGGCTTGCACGTGTGTGCCATAGTTGCAGATTTGCCAAATATGGCAAACCTCGCATCGGGGCAGAGCAGATTACAAAAAATATTTTCTAAACGTCAAGCGCAAAAATCCTATTCTCTTTTGTCGGCTGTGGATTCTTTTGTGCTTTTAACCAAGTATATGGCGGATTATATGAATATAACAAAGCCCTTTTGTGTTGTGGAGGGCATCGCTCCAAAGGTGACCGCCGATGCAACTTCTAACCCACAAAATGATGATAACGTAAAAAGTGTTTTGTATACGGGCACCTTGCACAAAAAGTTTGGAGTAATGCATTTGGCAGAAGCCTTTTCAAAGACCAAAGACCCCAATTTGCGCTTGGTTATTTGCGGCGTTGGTGATAGCGAAGCGGAGCTGCGTACGGCGGCAACCAAGGACAGTCGCATCAATTTTAAAGGTCAATTACCTCGTGAAGAAGCTTTAAAGCTACAAAAGCAAGGGGCAGTTTTGGTAAACCCTCGCCTTAATAATGAAGAGTTTACAAAATACAGCTTCCCCTCCAAGACTATGGAGTATCTTGCATCGGGTGTCCCCGTAATAGCATATAAGCTTGACGGTATTCCCGATGAATACGATGAGTATATACATTATCCTCGCGACGATTCGGCAGAGGCTTTGGCAGAGGCCATAGAAAAGCTTTGCGCGCTTTCCAAAAATGAGCGTGCAACTATAGGGCAGAACGCAAAGACCTTTGTGTGCGAGCAAAAAAACGAATACGTCCAAACCAAAAAAATACTCGATTTTGTGGTAGAGGCCTCTGCTTCTTCAGAAATTTGAGAGGAGTTTAACATATGCAAATAAGATTAGTTAAAGGGCGCATCAATCGTATAGAGCCCAAAACTATCTTTCAAGTATTACTTGCCTTAATTTGGATACAAAACACCATTTGGCCCTTTGTGGAGCGTATTTTGGCTGCACTTCCCCTTGTGGCGTATGTACATCAGTATATTTTTCCGTCGCTTTTGGTCGCTACGACACTTCTGTCGTTGCCGTATACAGTTAAAAAGGTAAGGACGCATGACGTTTTGTTTTGCTTGGGCGCGGTGTCCTTGGTTCTCCTTTCGTATTTGCTGTATTCAAAGAATCAACAATATATTGAAACATATTTTTATGATATGTTAATTTCTTCGCTGCCGCTGTATTTGCTTGGTGTTTGCTGTTCTTACGGCGAATGTCGAAACACCTTATATTGGTCGTCTCTTGCAAGCGTTGCAGTGCTGTTGGTTTATCAGATGTATTTGCTTTCTGCAGGTGACTATTTGGGTGCATATAATATGAGCGCATCCTACAAAATACTGCCAAGCGTTATGTATTTGATATCTTGGGCTATGAACCGCTCTACCTTTATCAATTGGGGCGTTGCCGCGTTTGGTATATTCCTATCCTTTTCTTACGGCACTCGCGGCCCTATATTGGCAATTTTCGTGTTTCTGTTTGCAGGTGCTTGTATATCCATGTTTAAATCTAAAAAAACGTATGTTAAGGTTAGCTCTGTTGCAGTAACAGCGGTGCTTTTGCTTATCGCTTCTTCCGAGCGTATAGTTGTTAACGCCGCCACAAGAATCAGTCTGTGGTTCTCGCAGCTTGGTTTAAGTACAAGAATTTTCGACTATTTCATCAACGGCGAGATAGCTTACGATAACGGCAGAAACCTGTTAAAGGACACCGTTCAAACCGCAATTTATGAGCGCCCCTTGTTGGGGCACGGCATTATGGGTGACCGTGTGCTTTTGGGTACCTATGTACATAACTTACCGTTAGAGCTGTGGTGCCATTTCGGGGTGTTGTTCGGTACCGTGTTTTTGATTGCCCTCGTGGGGCTTGCGGTGCTGGCTCTGTTTAAAAGTCGCGGCAAACAGCAGTTTGTTTTCGTTGGAATGTTTGTGTGCTTTGTGTTTATAAAGCTGATGTTTTCGGGCTCTTATTTGATCGAGCCGTATTTCTTCTTTATGATTGGTCTTTTTGTAAACGTAATCAGACAGCCGGTAGTTAAAGAACTTGGGGAAGAGCAGTAAATACATTTAAAGGTCAAGAGGTGCTGAAGTATGAAGATTGCGCAACTTAATATGGTCCATAACGGAAGCACCGGCGTTATTATGCTTAATATAGCCAAAACTGCCCGTGCTTGCGGGCATAAGGCAAAAACGTATTCTGCTGTTCCGTTTTCGAAAGGTAAACGAAACGAAAAAACAGGCCTTGACGAACACTTCATGTGGGGCACGCGCCTTGGCAGAGCCTTTCATTATTACGCAGGCAGAGCTTTTGGCGTTAACGGTCTGCTGTCGGGGCGGGGTACAAAAAAGCTTTTGCGGGCATTGGATGAATTTAAGCCCGATATTATCCATCTGCACAACTTACATTTCTTTTGTATTAATTTTCCCAAGCTTTTTAATTATATAAAAAAGAACAATATAAAAACGGTTTGGACCTTACACGATTGCTGGGCATTTACCGGACATTGCCCCCATTTTGTAACCGTGGGTTGCGAAAAATGGAAGACCAAATGTGAAAATTGCCCACTGTATCGCCATTACCCCAAAAGCTTTCTCGATGACAGTAAGCGTATGTATAAGCTAAAGCAAAAGTGGTTTTGCGGGGTAGAGAATATGACCTTGGTTACGCCATCACGATGGTTGGCGGACTTAACACGGCAATCTTTTTTAAAACAGTACCCTGTTAAAGTCATTTCCAACGGTATTGATCTGTCGGTGTTTGCTCCTGTAGCAAGCGACTTTAAAAAAAATCACGGATGCGACAATAAAAAGCTTGTTCTCGGCGTTGCTTTCGGCTGGGGTGATAAAAAGGGACTGGATGTTTTTATAGAGCTTTCAAAACGTTTGGAGGCAGATTATCAAATAGTGCTTGTGGGTACCGATGACAGCATAAACCGTCTGTTGCCTCCCAATATCATTTCCGTTCCGCGTACAAACAGCGCGGCAGAGCTTGCAAAAATATATTCCGCCGCCGATGTTTTTGTTAACCCTACAAGGGCGGACACTTTCCCCACGGTTAATATGGAGGCTTTGGCTTGCGGTACACCGGTTGTTACCTTTGATACAGGCGGCAGCCCCGAAATAATAGATAAAACCTGCGGCATCGTGGTACCTTGCGGTGACATTGACGGCTTGGAAAAAGAGATACGCCACGTTTGCACCCGGGCTTTGTATTCATCACAGGCGTGTGTCAACCGTGCCGGCGATTTTGATATGAACAGCAAGTTTAAGGAGTATGTAAAGCTTTATGAACATATTGCACATAGCACCAAACGCCCCTTATAACGATAATTGGGGCTATCAAGAAAACTTGTTGCCAAAATATCAAAAAAAAGCGGGGCACGATGTAAGCTTAATTGTTACCAACTTAAGCTTTAAAGACGGAAAAACGGTGGAAACCGAGTGCCGTGAGTATGTATCTGATGACGGCGTTAATATTATACGCCTTAAAAAAAAGCAATATCCTCTGGGTATACAAACAAAGCTATGCGCTAAACTTGAGGTATACCCCTATTTGGAAAAAATAAAGCCGGACCTTGTCTTTTATCACGGTCTGCATGGCACAACCGTGTACGATGCGGTTAAATACAAGAAAAAGCTTAATCCAAACTGCGTTATTGTTCAGGATAACCATATGGACCCAAATAACGGGATGGGCACATCAGGGCTTAAAAACAAGCTACTTCGGGCTATCTCTCGAAGAACAGTAAGAAAAACAATGCCGTATATAAGCCGTGTGTACGGTGTTACCCCTTGGCGAAAGAAGTATGCCGAAGAGTATTACGGTGTTCCTTCCTACAAGACCGATGTGCTTATCATGGGCGCCGACGATGAACAAATGAATATAGACAGCAAAGAGAAGCTCCGTGGTGAAATCAGGGCGCAGTACGAGGTTGACGCTCGGGATTTTCTTGTTGTAACCGGCGGTAAGATCGATCGCGCAAAGCAGATTCATTTGTTAATGGAAGCTTGCGGCAGTTTGTCGGGAGTAAAGCTTTTGATCTTCGGTAAGGTCAGCGACGAGCTATCATCAGAGTTTGAGGCTCTGCTTGCGCGCCATAAAAATATCGTCCACGTGGGGTGGATAGAAGCATCGCAGGTCTACAAGTACTTTTTTGCGGCGGATTTGGTTGTGTTCCCCGGCGGTCACTCTGTTATGTGGGAGCAGGCTTGCGCCTCTAAAACGCCTTGCGTTTTTCGCAAGTGGGAGGGGATAGAGCATTTGAATAACGGCGGCAACTGCCGTTTTGTTTCCGATATCAGTGTTTGTGCCTTAAAAGAAGAAATACAAAAGCTTTGCTTTACACCCGCATATTACGAGATGAAAGCAATTGCCGATTCAAAGCGTACAGATGTTTTTCTTTACAGCCATATCGCAAAAAAATCTGTGGAGTGTGCTGAATAATAATGAACTTGCGCAAAATATTTAAAAATAACGAGGTAAACAACGCATCCTGGCTTATTGGCGGAAAGATTGCCCAAATGGTGTTGTCGCTGTTTGTGGGTGTGCTTACCGCACGGTATTTGGGTCCTTCCGATTACGGTCTTATAAGCTACGGCACAGCCTTTGTAACCTTCTTTGCTGCATTGTGCGGCTTGGGCTTGAATTCGGTTATAATCAAAGATTTTGTGGACCACCCCAACGAGCAGGGCGAGGCTATCGGCTCTGCACTGTTTATGCGCTTTTTGTCAAGTATCGCTTCAGCGGTTATGACTATTGGTATAGTTGCCGTTATGGACAGGGGAGAGCCGCTAACCATAGTTGTTGTGGCCTTATGTAGTGCGGGCGCAGTTTTTCATGTTTTTGAGGTGTTTAATTTTTGGTTTCAAAACCAATACAAAAGCAAGATAACCGCAATAGCTACATTAATTGCCTATGTAATTGTTTCCGCTTATAAGCTTATACTGTTGGTGTTGCAAATGGATGTGCGCTGGTTTGCCGCCGCCACATCTCTTGATTATATCGCGGTTGCCGTGTTTTTGCTTGCGGCATATAAAAAGCACAACGGACCAAGGTTAAGCGTATCAAAAAACAAGTGCTTTTCTCTGTTAAAAATAAGCTATCATTACATACTTTCCGCATTAATGGTTTCCATATACGGGCAAACGGATAAGCTTATGCTTAAGCAAATGCTTAACCAAAGCGCAGTGGGCTTTTATTCCATAGCTACCCTTGTGTGTGCAATGTGGACCTTTGTTTTGCAAGCGGTTATAGATTCTGTGTACCCTTCTATTTTAAGGCTAAAAAAGGAGAACGAAGAGGCATATAAAAAGAAAAACCGCAGGCTTTACGCAATAGTGTTTTACGTTTCGTTAACGGTGTCTTTGCTGTTTTTATTCTTTGGTGACCTGATAATAAAAATACTGTACGGTGCGGAATATATGCCCGCTTCGGATGTGTTAAAGGTGGTAACCTGGTATACTGCTTTCTCATATTTGGGCGTTGCCCGTAACGCATGGGTCGTTTCCGAGGGACACCAAAAGTACCTAAAATATATGTATGGCGCCGCCGCTGTTATAAACGTAGTGCTTAACGCTGTGGTCATACCGCTTATGGGGGCCGTAGGCGCGGCGTTGGCTTCGTTAATAACACAGATATTTACAAGTATAATACTTCCTATGTTTTTTGCTGATATGCGCCCCAACGCTATACTTATGTTGGACGGTATCATGTTAAGAAAGCTTAAATGATAAAACCATACAAAAAAACACCTGCTTTATAGCAGGTGTTTTGTGTTGCGCTTTTACTTTTTACGCCATACCATTCGGTTGACAACGTTGGTAAAGCTTTGAATTATATTCACCACTTTTGTAGATACATTTTCTTCCGTATAATCCGGCACGGGTATGCCAATATCTCCTTCCGCTGTCATAAGCGTTGCAGTGGCAACCCCTTGCAACAAAGACTCCGCATCTATCCCTGCAAGGGCAAAACAGCCTTTATCTATCGCCTCGGGGCGCTCTGTAGAGGTTCTTATACACACTGCGGAAATTGGCTTGCCTATAGATGCAAAATAGCTTGCTTCTTCGGGCAATGTGCCGCTGTCCGAAACCACGGCAAAGGCATTCATCTGAAGCTTGTTATAGTCGTGAAACCCCAAAGGCTCGTGACAAATAACGCGGCTATCCAGCTTAAAGGCGCTTTCCTCAAGACGTTTTTTGCTTCTCGGATGGCAAGAGTAAAGCACGGGCATACCGTATTTTTCCGCCATTTTGTTTATAGCGGTAAACAGGCTTTTAAAGTTTGCTTCTGTATCCACATTTTCTTCCCTGTGGGCAGAAAGTAATATGTATTTCTTTTCTTCAAGACCCAACTTTTCCAAAATATCGCTGTTTTCTATCTCTTTTAAGTTTGCACTTAATACCTCCGCCATGGGTGAGCCGGTTACAAATGTACGCTCCATGGGCAAGCCGCATTCCTGAAGATAACGCCTTGCATGCTCGGAATATGCAAGATTAACGTCAGAGATAATATCCACAATACGACGGTTGGTTTCTTCCGGCAAGCATTCATCTTTGCAACGGTTGCCCGCCTCCATATGGAATATGGGTATATGCAGGCGCTTTGCCGAAATAGCAGAAAGGCAAGAGTTTGTATCGCCCAACACCAAAAGCGCATCAGGTTGGATTGCACGCATCAGCTTGTAAGAGCAGGCAATGATATTACCTACAGTCTCGCCAAGGTCGGCCCCAACGGCGTTCATATACACTTCGGGGTCGGCAAGCTTAAGGTCTTTAAAAAACACGCCGTTAAGATTGTAATCATAGTTTTGACCTGTGTGGGCAAGTATACAGTCAAAATACTTACGGCATTTACCGATAACCGCCGAAAGTCGTATTATTTCGGGTCTTGTTCCCACAATTATTAAAAGCTTTAGCTTACCGTTGTTTTTAAATTCTATATCAGAGTAATCTGTCTTTATACTCATTTTTCCTCCACCTTACACAGTTTCAAAAAACGTATCGGGTCTATTGGGGTCGAACTGTTCATTCGCCCACATAAGCGTTACAAGGTCTTCGGTATCGCTTAAGTTTATAATGTTGTGCGTATAGCCCGGCAACATATGTACCGCCTCTATCTTCTCGCCGCTTACTTCAAAGTTAAGCACTTCATCTGTGCCGATTTTCCTTTGCTGAATCAAAGCACGCCCGGATACAACAATGAAAAACTCCCACTTGCTGTGGTGCCAATGCTGTCCCTTGGTAATGGAAGGCTTTGATATATTTACGGAAAACTGACCGCAATTTGCGGTTTTTAACAGCTCTGTAAAACTGCCTCTTTCATCGCAGTTCATTTTTAAGGCAAAACGCGCTTTCTCCTTTGGCAAATACGAAAGATAAGTCGAGTACAGTTTT
>JAZUQW010000014.1:0-2102 GCA_045605905.1 Eubacteriales bacterium | reverse complement strand
CAAAACCGTTATGGAAAACGCATACCACTTTATCTATGCTTACCAAACCATGAAGGTTGACGGTCACGACCGTTGGGCAAGCGGCGAGCTGGTTAACCCCGGTCTTTCCGAGCAGTTCGCACAGCGTTGCGTTGTGGGCATAAAAGAAGACGGCACCATTATATATATGGTTTGTGACGGCAGAAAAACAATGGATGCAGGTACAAACGGTTTTGATTATGACATGATAATGGAAATGATGGAACCTTATAACTGTACCGACATTATCAACTTTGACGGTGGCGGCTCTACTGCAGTGGTTGTGGGCGAAAGCGACGGTAAGTTGAGCTATGAGTTTATCGGCGCGGCAAGTGGCACCGGCAGAACCGTGGCAAACTCCATACTTATAGTTCGCGACCCCGATGCTGACCCCATTCCCGAAGAAACCTATGACCCTATAGTTGACAAAGCGGGCACAGAACTTCGCAACATAGCAATCAACAAGTCCTATACCTTGGAACAGTACGGTAGCAGTGTACCCACATATCTTTCCACCGTTCAGGGTGACCCCACCGGAAGAAAGCTTACCAACGGTAAATACCGCAGTTCAGAAAACAGCTCCGAAGCTTTGTCTATGGCAAGCATCGGTACCGAGCATCAAATACATATGGTATTGGATTTAGCATCTTCAAGAGATGATATCCGCAATGTTACTTGGCGCGGCGTAAGCACAGGCGGCAACCGTTCCTTTAACAGCGGTAATCTTATAGTTTACGTTTCCGATGACGGCACTAATTGGAGTAGCTCTATAGCAGGCGATGTAACCAAAACCGCTACCGACCTTGACAATGTTTATGACTATGTATATAGCTTCAAGGCGGCACAAAGCGGTCGATACTTAAAGCTTGTGTTCGGTTGTACTACCTACGCAATGCAGCTTGACGAGGTTGAAGTTTACGCAATGGTGGACGAGAACGAACCTGTTGAAGAGCCTATCCCCGAAGACGAAACCTCTCTCCCCGCAGAAGAACCTTCCGAGCTTTGCGAAAACGTAGCCCTTAACTGCAGTTACACAATGACCTGCAGCGGTGTAGAGATTCTTCCTTATTATAGTTCCGATACTCCCAGATGGTACAGCTTCCTCCATGCAGATGCAACTCCTCAAAAGCTTACCGACGGTGCGCTTGGCACCTCCGGCTCTTTTGATGACGGTTGCACCCTTGCAGTGCGCAGCGGTACCGCAAAGGAAGTTGTAATAACCGTTGACCTTGGCGAAGTTGTTGACAACTTGGAATTTGTACAGCTTTTGAACGTAATCGATAACGCAGGCAGCTTCGGCAAGCTTGACGGCGCCGATATCAGCTACAGCACCGACGGCTCCGAGTTTACCGCTGCAAGCTGTCGTGTAAACTCCTCCGCAGTTCAAAATACCCATTATTACAACCTTACCTTGCAATTCAATCAGCTTGCTTCCGCAAGATATGTAAAAATAACCTTCTTAACTCCCAAGTTCCTTATCGGCTTGGGCGAGTTAAGGATATTCACCACCGCCGCTGAAGGCGATGACAGCTCCTCCGAAGAAGAAAGCAGTGAAGAATCCTCTGATATAGAGTCTTCCGATGCTGTAAACGACAACGTTTCTTCTGAAGATTCCGTAGAGGAGTCCTCTGACACTGTACCTTCCGAAGATATAAGCGTTGATAACTCCTCCGATGAGGTGCAGGATGTTCTTTACGGTGACGTTAACGGTGACGGTTATGTGGATAGCCTTGACGCGGCACAGGTGCTTAAGCACGATGCCATGCTTATAGAGCTTGAGGCGGATGCCCTCCTGCGTGCTGACGTAAACGGCGATGAAATGACAGACAGCCTTGATGCGGCGCAGATCCTTAAGTTTGATGCACTTCTTATCACCGTTTTCCCCGTTGAAGGGTAAAGAGAACCACAATCATTTAGAAAAAGGGATTGCTTTTCAAGCAATCCCTTCAGACCGCTGACAAAGGCACAGAACACGAAAAAAGAAAATACGGTTACTATAAAGTAAAAATTTCGGAGAAAAGTTCTCCGAAATTTTTGTATATTTTTATATTTTTTCGTTCAAAACGAACCTCGGCTCACAGTAG
>JAZUQW010000013.1:0-16627 GCA_045605905.1 Eubacteriales bacterium | reverse complement strand
CCATAGAGGATAACAACGACAGCGTAGTTGACGAGCCCATAGAGGATAACAACGACAGCGTGGTTGACGAGCCTATAGAGGATAACAACGACAGCGTAGTTGATGAGCCCATAGAAGACAACGACGAGCCTGTTACGAGTGAAAAGCCGCTGATAACCAACGGTGTGGTTACAAAGGCACCCCTTATAGAGGACGAAAAACTTTGGAGCACTGCCGTCAACAATTTGTATGTTGTTCCCTACACAGGTTTTACACCCATACACAAAATAGACAACGTAGCAGAGTTTAAAAATTTTGAAGCCATCTTTGACAAAAATGACGCATTTAATTTCGGCGTTGAGGGACTTCCGTCTTACAACGCAAGTACAAGCGGCTGTGACAAGGCATTTTTTGAGGACTATTCCCTTATTGTTGTATATATTAGATGCTATGAATCTTATCGCTATGTATTTAGCGATGCGGTTGTGTCGGAAGACGGAAAAGCTTTAACGCTTGTATACGAAAATTCACAGAAAAACAGCTACAGTTATCATGATAGAGCCGGAGCAATCTTTGTAGTTGCGGGAGTGCTTAAGTCTGCCATAGAAAACTGCGAAAGCTACAGTGTAGCCTATAGACAAAGGCTGACGGTTTACGTCCCCGCCAAGGACCCGGACGGCTTTGTTGCGAAAGATGCGTATTTCAGCGGTGACAGCGCAGATATTATAAACACCTTGATAAGAGAGGGTGCCGTGCCGGAAGGCGCAAAGATGACAGGTTCTTCAATGTCTTTAAGCGGAGACGATAACGGTGTGATATACGTTAATTTAAAGGAAGGGTTTGAAGAGCTTGTTTGCGACGGCGGCTATACCGAGTATTACAGCATAGGCTCTTTGGTAAACTCTATTATGTGGCTTTACAAATACTGGGGATACGAGCCTGTGGGAGTACTGTTGGAAATAGATAGGCGACCATTAGAAACCAATCTGTTTGGTACAATAACCGAGCCCCTTGGATTTTTTGAAAACCGAGAGTTTAACAACGGCGACAACGGCGGGAACGGCGGCGGAGGCACAAGTGAAACACCGGAGGTCAATTATGAAATATTAGGCATCCCTGCGGGAGAACATCCCACCGTTGGCGTAAGTAAAAGGTTTTGTTTTAGTTATATAGACATTGACGATATATACGCCACCGCGCTTAATGCCGACGGTCAGCGTCCTTTGCACAGACTTGACAGCACCGAAGATGCCAGAGTATTTAAGCAAAAATATAATATTGATGGCAGATTTGAGAACAGCTACAGCGGTGAACCTACCTTTGGTGAGCTGTTGGATGCCTGTAACGATGATTTTTTTGAAGATTATACATTGTTTTTTATCTATTTCGAAACAAGCAGCTCCTATGAATTTGCCATAAACGAGATTGCTTTATCCCAAGACGGAAAAACGGTTGATGTCAGCTATTATCAAACCAATAACCCTCAATTTTCCACCAGTGATATTGTTGGGAAAATACTTACCGTACCCGTTTTGAAGTCATATATCGAGGGACGTGACGTATTTACGGTAAGCAACCGACCGCCGGAAGGATTTGTTGCACCGGAAGAGCCGCCCATATACGCTGATTAAATAACCAAAACTTTATTTAACTAGGAGGTTAATACGATGAAAAGAACCATTGCTTTTTTGTTGATAATAGCCAGCCTTTGCAGCCTTGCTTTAACCGTAAGTGCTGATGAACTTATGCTTGGTGACATCAACAAAGACGGTTTGACAGACAACTTGGATGCCGCTATGATTTTAAAGCACGATGCGCTTATTATGCCCCTTTTCGGCAACAAGCTTGCCCTTGGTGATGTTAACGGCGACGGTGAGACCGATAGCCTTGATGCCGCCACTATCTTGAGGCACGATGCCGGAATGGGAGAGCTTGATACAGAGCTGCCCGCCAACGGTGAAGGGGTATCCCTGGGTATAGAGGGCTGGGCACAGTCACAGGCCGGTTATATAGAGCCCTATGATATTTGGGCTACCGCTCTTGTAGGTGGTATGCACCGCCTTGACAGCGTTGCTGACCTTGAGCTGTTTAAAGCCAAATACGACCATAATGGAGAGTTTGCCTATGGAGAAGACGCTATACCATCCTTTAACTCTGTAACCGAAGGGTGCGACGAGGCGTTTTTCGAAGAATACAGCCTGCTTTTGTTATATATAAGCTGTGCCGGCAGCGAAAAGTTCCAAATGAAAGACGTTATATGGTACGAAGACAGCAAAACCCTGCAGCTTTGCTACGGCCATGTTGACTACAGCGATATGGTAACCGATGATATGAACGGAAGGTTCTTGACAGTGCCTGTGCTTAAGTCTGCCATAGAAGACTGCAGGTTATACGACATAAGCTACGGAAGGCCTACATTTGTATATACGCCTGACGAGGAGTGGAACTGCTTTATAAAAAAAGAAGTGGACTTTGACGGAACGGAAAAAGGCATTGCAGAGGCCCTTGTAAAAGCAGGCGGCTTGCCCGAAGGTTCGGTAATGAACAGCTTTGAGACCGACGGCGGCGAGATTGCTTACGTTGATATGAACGAGGCGTTTGCGGAAGGAGTATCCGAAAGTACCTTTACAGAATATTTCTATGTGGGGTGCTTGGTAAACACCCTGCTTGATATATACAACGGCTGGAACTTTAAAAAGATAATTCTTACTGTCAACGGCGAAACCTTGGTTACCGACCATGTAGGTGCATGGACAGAGCCCGTGGGTTTTTTCAGCAATCTTGACGAAAGTCGCAACTACGCGTTTACCCACAAGGCAGACCACCAAGAGATAGCAACTGAAGAAGAGAAGGAAGCCGCGATGACGCTAATGTCAGAATTTTTAACGGCGGTGTTCACGGGGGATAGCGAGACCTATAATTCCTTGGTCAGCGACACCTATGCAGAGATGGCGGAAGCGTACCGCGCAGACAAAAACAGCACACCCAAACAGCCTATATACTTTATTGCACCCGAAGGCTTCACCAACAGTTGGGATTGGTATGATATACCCAATATGTACGTCTACGGATATTATCCCGACCAAGACGCCGCAATAGCAGAGGGAGATGAAAAGCATATAGTTTATATGTATTACGCATACTTTTGGGACACTGTTCCCCACGAATACGTGTTTGATATTGTTTACGACGAAATCGGTAATTGCAAGGTAAACAACTTCGGCATGAACTATGGAAACTAAAGCAAAGGGAAAAAGACATATTACAGCCTATCACTTCGTTCAGGAAAGGCAAAAGAAAGACCCCTTTTAGGGGTCTTTCTTTTGCCTTATTTCTTGTATAATCACATATAGGTTTCGTCAATTTGCTTCAGCTCGCGGTAGGTATCTATCTCCACAATATCCTCAAAGGTGCAGGGGCGTACCGCCACCGAATACTCGTCTATGAAATATTCAAGGGCAACTTGGTCCCAATACCGCTCGTGACCACCGGGAGCGTTGTAAACTTCTTCGATATGACCTGCAAGCTTGGCACCGTCTTTTTCATCCCAATAAGAGATACCAAACATATGATAACAATCCTTGCCACCTATGCACAGCTTGGTGATTATATCACCCTTGCACATAAAGCACCAATCGTCGGTCACTTCTACGGGTACACCAAGGTAGTTGGACTGATACTGATATTTGGTGATGATGGCGGGGTTGTATAGCAACAGGTCAGCCTCGCACAGGTATGAGCCCTGCAAAAGATAGCGTGCACACATAGCCGATGAAATATTGTTCGCCTCGTTATAAGCAGGGTTTTCTATAAACTTTATGTTTGGGTATTTATATAAAAGCTGATCGAACTGCTCGCTTAAATATCCCCTTACAACATAAATCTCCTCTATTCCTGCGGCAATTATGGCATCAAGTAGGCTATCTATTATTCTTTTACCCTTTACCCTAACAAGAGGCTTTGGAGTATTAAGGGTTATGGGAATAAGCCTTGAGCCAAAGCCTGCAGCAAACACCACTGCCCTTTTTACACGGTAAGGCTCTAAAGCGTTAAGGCCTGCGGCGGTTATTATTCCGTTTTCGATATAGCCAAGCTCTGTAAGCTCGGCAATAAGCTTATTTACTGCGCCTAATGAGATACCAACGGATTTGGCAATTTCGCGTTGGGTGCGCGATTCTCTGTTCTTTTCAAAATACGTTAAAACATCAAATTGTTTTTTAGTCAACATTTTTATCCTCTTCTTTTCCAAAATGGTTTCTTTGCAGCATATAGAATGCAAGACCTATAAGAACCCAAGCAAGAAGCATAATGTAGGATTCGTTACCGAAATGAACCGACTCAAGCCCGGGGATGGGTATAAGCTGTAATATAATGAACGCAACGGAAAACAGCGTGCCCAAAACGGCGGATACGTAAAGAAATGCAGATTTTTGCCCCGTTTTTTTCAAAGTAACAATGGTGGAAGCGGAGGTTATGCCGAAACCGATTGAAGCACCGATAGCGGACATATCCACAAACCATCCCAAAGCCTCTCTACCGAGGATAGGACCGCAGAGAGAAATCAACAGGCAAAAGAGCATTGCATTTTTGGGAGTGCCGTGTTTTGCATCTATTTTTTCAAAAACCTTGGGTAAATACCCGTCCAGAGACATGGAATACATAAGGCGAGAGGATGTCATATAAAAGCCCATAATACCGGAAAGCACCGCACTTAAAACGCCCGCACCCACAAGCACTTTGCCAAAGGTGCCAAGCAGCTTTTCTGCTGCGGCAAGCAACAGCCACGGAGTAGACTCGGAATTTTCTATCAGCTCGGGCCAGTTAGCCAAGGCGGCGGCTGTTATGGTGTTGTTGGAGATGTATACAAAGCAACCGAAAAGTACAGCTATTATCATTATCCAACTAACCTTTTTGTAGGAGAAATTGAACTCCTCACTGGCTTGGGGGATAGTGTCAAAGCCTACGAAAGCCCAAGGCGCAATAGCAAAGGTTGCAAGGATGCTTGAAAGAATGGCTTGGTTGCTGACCTCTGCCCCTGCAGGCGTAGCCGCTGCTGCCTTAAGGCCCCAAATTGGCGCCATATTATCAAAAGAGGTATGAGAGCTTATCAAAGCGGAAACGGCAAGAGCAAAAACAGATACAACAAGAGTACAGGCAAGTATTGTCTGAATAAAGCCTGCCACCTTTACGCCTTTAATGCTTAAAAGGGCAAAAAGTATCAAAACAGACATGGCAAAAAGGATCTCACCAAAATACACTTCAAAGCCGGCAATGGTATAATGGAAGCCAAATTTCAGAATAGGTCCGAATATACCGTCCACAATAAGACCGAGGGCTGTACTGTTCATAGGAACATTGGTAAGGTACGCGGCAAGCAAAAACCAACCGCACACAAAAGCCGTAGTTTTGCCGAGACACTTTTTAGCAAAAGTAAACTCGCCCCCCGCTTTGGGATATTTGGGAATCATATACGCATAGCTGAAGGCGATTATTATCATAACCAAGGCACCCAATGCCATTGCTATTGCAGTGCCTGCCACGCCCGAATTGGGCAAAAACTTTTTACCGGGGTTAATAAACGAGCCCCAACCTATTATACAGCCAAAGGCAAGCGCCCAAACGCTTAATGGGTTTAGCTTTTTTTGAAGCTGTGCCTTGTTGCCGTTGTTTTCGTTAGCCATAAAACTCTCCTTGTGTATTACGTTTGTTCAACTTTGTGGGCATTTTAACACATTAGTGAACAAAAGTCAATAGTGTTCGACAAATATTGCATCTTTGAATTATAATTCGACAAATTAAGTTTGCTTAAAGTGTTTACAATGAACTGCAAAAGTGTTATAATAATTAAGTTTAAAAAACAATTTTTTGATGGGTATGGAAAATAATGAAAGACACTAAAACCGTAAATAACAAGAAGACCGAGTCGGAGGCTATGCAAAGATTTAAAGCCAAGCTTAACGAGCTGTGGCTGGATAAACGCAAAAAAAGCACCAGGGCCGTGCTTTCCGCCCTTTGTGCTTTCGCATTTGTGTTTACTTTTTTGTTTTTTGGCCCCATAGAAATATATATTCAAAATCAGCAATATTTGACTTTTCCTTTCAGTGCGCTTTTAAAGGCTATGTCCCTTTTAAGCCTTGGGGTGTTTGCCCTTATTTTCGGAATACTGTTTTTGCTAAAGGGCAAAATATTCAACTACGCTTTGACCCTTGTTTTTGCCGTAACGCTGGGTGGGTATCTGCAAAGGAACATACTTAATATCGACCATGGCTCTTTGGACGGTACCGAAATAGCCTGGAATACTATGGCAGGCCCCATGGCACTTAACCTTTTAGCGTGGATAATCATAATATGTGCCGCCTTTGCCGCTTTGTACTTCAGCCGCAAGGTATGGGCGTATGCTGTTCAAATACTCTGCGCGTTTCTTATCGGCGCCCAGACCATTGCTATGTTTTCCTTTGTGGGTACGGAGTTTAATATAAAAGAGGACAGCGCGTATATCAACAACGAAGGCATATATAACGTAACCACGGGCGAAAACGTAGTGTTCTTTTTGCTTGACAGAATGGACGAAAGGTACATAAGTAAGATAATCGGCGAGCATCCCGAATGGAAGACTAACGAGCTGGCGGATTTCACCTATTACGATAATTTTACGGGTAGCTATACCAGAACGATGCCTTCGGTTGCATATTTGCTTACCGGCGTAAAATGCACCTACGATATACCTTTTGAGGATTATTTCAGAAAGGCGTGGACAACCTCTACCTTTTTGACCGATATTAGAGATGCGGGCTATAAGACCCGCGTGTATTCCGAGCTTGCCTACGTTTTTGGCAACGCGGAATATGTTAACGGCAGAATAGACAACGTAACCGTTGGTCAAAAGTCCATCGATTACGGCTCGCTATACCAAAATATGCTTAAGCTTTCCGCTTACTCTTACGTACCGGAAGCACTTAAGCCCTTCTTTTGGCTGTATACAGGTGATTTGGGCGCTGTTAACAGCAGGGCACACAGGACTCATGA
Organism: Eubacteriales bacterium; assembly: GCA_045605905.1. Taxonomy (GTDB): domain Bacteria; phylum Bacillota; class Clostridia; order Oscillospirales; family CAG-382; genus SIG636. The sequence continues at coordinate 9,622 of JAZUQW010000013.1, read as the reverse complement.
CGGTGATTTTTGGCAGAGCTACAGAGAAAGCGGCGGTATAACATTAGAAGACGCAAAGGGACAGTTTGTTTTCTATCACATGGGCGGCGCCCACGACCCCCACACCTTGGATGAGTTTGGTTACAGGCAGGACAAAACCTCTCAAGACCAACAGCTTACGGGCAATATGCGTATGATATTTGACTATATCAGCCAGCTTAAGAAAAACGGTCAATACGATAATACAACCATTATCATATCTGCCGACCACGGCAAGACAGGCTCGCTGCCGGAGCTTGATGAGCAAAGGGTTTTAGGACTTCTTATCAAACCGGCAAACGCAGGTAAAAACACCGAAATGAAGGTGTCAAGCAAACAGATCTGTCATGATAACTTGCGCGCATCCATAATATCCTATTTTTCCGACGTGGACGATGAGACTATATCAAAATACGGGCGCACCATTGAAGATATCGGAGAGGACGAGGAGATAGTACGCGAGTTTTGGATGCAAGCGGGCAAGATTGGTGACAGCGACCAGTTTACCATCACCTACTATATTAAAGGGGATGCAAAAGATTTTAAAAACTGGGAAAAAGGCGAAAAAGTTCCGATCATATACCCGTATTACAACACTAATTAAACATAAGGACTGAAAAAATGAAAAAGGTATTAAGTTTTTTATATTTTTTCATCTGCGCAATGCTTCTTTTTTCGGTAAGTGCGCTTGCATATATAGACCCTGCAGCAATGACGTTTATGATACAGATATTTGCAGGGCTTGCCATAGCGATAGGCGCAACCTTCGGATTGTATTACCGCAAGATTAGAAGGTTTTTCAGAAAGCTGTTTAATAAAGACGGTGCCGCCGTTGACAATTGGGAGTACGACGAAAACGACGACGACCAAACAGGTTACGACGACTATCCCATATTAGAGGGCGTGGATGCAGTCTGGCCCGAGGAGAGCCAAAACGCAACAGAAGAAGCCTTTGACGGCGAAATAGTATTTGAAGTGACCGATAAATACGACGAGCGTGGCGGATACACTCCGGAGAAGGAAATTGTAATGTTGCGCAAGCTATTAGCTGCGGAAAAGGCAAAAAACGCAAAGCTTAATAAAACAAAATTAAAAAGAAAATGAAAAAGAAAGCATGGTTGATACCTCTTGTTGCCATAGCCTGCGCTGCCGTAATCAATTTGTTTTTTATTGTCAATGCGCACATATCATCCAACTCTATGGCCCCCACCATGGAAAGCGGAAGCTTTGTTATAGGCAACAGGCTTAAATATGTTTTCGGTGAGCCCCATCAGGGCGATGTAGTGTTTTTCAGAAACGAAGAGGTAAGCTCTTCCCTGCTGGTTAAGCGGGTTATTGCCACCCCGGGTATGCGTTTTGAAATGAAAAACGGCAGAGTTTATATAAATGGCAAGCTGTTGGATGAGCCTTATGTAAAGGAATTTGGCAGTGATAGTTTTGATGAAGTCACCGTACCCGATAACTCATATATAGTTTTAGGCGACAATCGCACCGAGAGCAACGATGCGCGTCGATGGAAAGACCCGTTTATAACAAAAGATCAAATCAAAGCAAAGGCAACCTTTATATGGTTTCCTAAACTAAAAAGTATAGATACGGAGTAAAAATGGAAGCAATTAACACTATTGTAGGCACACCGCTCGGTTACCTTATGAAGTTCTGCTACGACCTTCTTAACGACTACGGTTTGGCCATTATATTCTTTACCCTACTTACAAAGGTAATAATGTTCCCTATATCCCTGTTGGTGCAAAAAAACTCTATAAAAATGGTAAAAATGAAGCCGGAGCTGGATGCACTGCGTTACCGTTATGTGGACGATAAGGATGCTTTGGCCGATGCCCAAAGCGCGCTGTATAAAGAAAACAAATACAGCCCCATGGCAGGTGTTTGGCCTTTGCTGTTGCAACTGCCCATAATTTTTGGCTTGCTGGACGTTATTTATAAACCCCTTAAGCATCTTTTACACTTACCCGCAGAGGTTCAGCGCTCGCTGGTTAAAACCGCGGCAGCAATAAGCGATACCACTGTGGAGGAGCTTGGCTCTACCGCGCAGCTTAAGGCGGTTGAGCTGATTAAAAAATCGCCCGAGCTGTTTACAGAGGCAGAGCCCAATACCCTTAAAGCCGTTGCAGAATTAAAAACAGATTTCTTGGGTATGAATCTGGCAGATAACCCCACCGCCGCCACATTGTTTTTAATTCCTATCTTGGCGGGGCTTTCGGCACTTATAATGTGTTATATCCAAAACAAGATAAACGTACTTCAGGTTGAGCAAAACAAAGCGTCCCAATGGGGCATGACCATATTCATGATACTGTTTTCGGGATACTTTGCACTTATTGTTCCCAACGGTGTGGGCCTGTATTGGACCTTTGGCAACCTGTTTTCCATTATAGTAATGTATTTGGTTAACATGATATACTCGCCCAAAAAGTACATTGACTACAAGGTGCTTGACGAAATGAAAAAGAGCGCCGCGGAAAGCAAAGAACAAGCAAAGAAAAACAAAGTGCTTGCCAAAAAGTACTACAAGCAGTTTTTTGACAAAGAAAACGTTAAAGGTATGAAATTGGTATTCTACGCAGAAGGTAGCGGATACTACAAGTACATGCAGAATATCATAGAAAAGATAATAGAAAAATCCGATATAACCATCCATTACGTAACAAGTGACCCCAACGACGCCATTTTCAAAATGGAAGAACCAAGAATTAAACCCTATTATGTGGATGAGACCCGTCTTATCTCTTTAATGATGAAGTTAGAGGTGGATGTTGTGGTGATGACCACCCCCGACTTGGAGAAATATCACATAAAACGCTCGAGGATTAAACCCAATGTGGAGTATATATACACCGACCACGGTTGCTCCAGTATTAACCTAACCTACAGAACGGGTGCCCTTGATGCTTTTAACACAGTATTTGCCGTAAGCCGCGAGCAGGCGGTAGAGGTACGCGAGCTTGAAAAGTTGCGCGGAACAAAGAAAAAACGCATTATAGAATGTGGCTACGGTCTGCTTGACAATATGATAAAGTCATATGAAGCGTCTGAAAAGACCGTAAACGAAAAAAAGACTATCCTCATAGGTCCCTCTTGGCAATACGACAATATTATGGATTCTTGCCTTGACGACTTGGTTAAAGCGTTATACGGAAAAGGTTACAAAATAGTAATACGCCCCCACCCCCAATATGTTCGTCGCTTTCCTATGAAAATCAAGGAGATAAAGGAAAAGTACAAAAATATACTTTCGGATGATTTTATCATAGAAACGGACTTTTCCTCCAACGTGACCGTATATACCGCCGACCTTATTATCTCGGATTGGAGCGCCATAGCCTTTGAGTTTTCGTTTACTACAAACAAGCCGTCTTTGTTTATAAACACAGAGATGAAGGTAGTTAACCGCGACTATAAGCAAATACCTCTTATTCCCTTTGATATAACTGCAAGGGAAAAGCTAGGTAGGTCACTTAACAAAGACCAAGTAAAGACTGCTCATACAGTGGTTGCAGACCTGCTGGCCAACCAGCAGAACTATGCCGAGCGTATAGACCGTGTAAAGCGCGAATATTTCTATAATTTGGGCAGAAGCGGCGAGGTTGGTGCGGATTATATAATCAAACGCATAAAGGCGAAAAGCGCATCCGGCGAAACGCAAACAGGCAAATAAATAACCTACCCCTATAAGTCTGACGACTTGTCGGGGACCCCGACAATCACCCCAAGAAGTCTGACGACTTCTTGGGGACCCCGACAATCACCCCAAGAAGTCTGACGACTTCTTGGGGACCCCGACAAAAAACCGCCGGAAGCTACAAGCTTTCGGCGGTTTTTGGCACCCGCAACGGGAATCGAACCCATAACTAACCCTTAGGAGGGGTTTATTATATCCATTTAACTATGCAGGCATATTCGGTTGCACCTGTGTATTTTACAATATAACAAAGGCTTTTGTCAAGTTTTTTTTACAAGCTGTAAAAAAAAGACTGCCGCTTTAATCATTTGTGTTGCAAAAACCTTTTTGTTGTGATAATATGATATAAAGATTAATTGGGTAAAGTTGGTGTTTTGTATGGAAAAGGTACTTAAAAAGGTTGTAAAATTTGGCGGAAGCTCGTTGGCAGATGCCGGACAGTTTAAAAAAGTTAAAGATATTATCATGGCGGACGAAGGCAGACGTTTTGTTGTGCCCTCCGCTCCCGGCAAGCGTTTTTCGGGAGACGACAAGGTTACGGATTTGTTGCTTGCCTGCCAATTGACCTCTGCAGAGGGTGGCGACTGGGGCAGTATTTTTGCCAAGATAGAAGACCGCTATAACAGCATTATTAAAGAGCTATCTCTTTCCGTTAGCTTGGAGGAGGAGTTTGCCGTTATACGCAAGGCATTTGCTGACGGATGTACCAAGGACTATGCCGCAAGCCGCGGTGAGTATCTTAACGGCATTTTGCTTGCAGATTATTTGGACTATGAGTTTATAGATGCCGCCACAGTTGTTTTCTTTGACAAGGACGGCAACTTTGATGCTGTCAAGACCAACCGCGTTATGGGTCATGTGCTTGAAAGCTGTGACCGTGCCGTTATACCCGGCTTTTTCGGCAGAGGGGTTGACGGTGAGATAGTAACCTTCTCCAGAGGCGGCAGTGATATTACAGGCGCTATTGTAGCCCGCGCCGTTACCGCCGATATATATGAAAATTGGACCGACGTTTCGGGCTTTTTGATGGCAGACCCCAGAATTGTGGAAAACCCCAAACCCATAAACATAATAACCTACCGCGAGCTGCGCGAGCTTGCTTATATGGGCGCTTCTGTATTGCATGAAGATGCTATATTCCCTGTTAAGATTGCAGGTATACCCATAAATATAAAAAACACAAACGACCCTGCCGCATCGGGCACAAGGATTGTTGCCACAACCGAGCAATATCAGAACGAATACATTATTACGGGTATTGCAGGTAAAAAGGGCTTTGCTCTTATAAACATTGAAAAAGATATGATGAACAGTGAGCTGGGCTTTGGTATGAAAGTGCTTAGTGTTCTTGCAGAGATGGGCATTAACTTTGAGCATTTGCCCTCCGGTATTGATACTATGAGCGTTATTGTTGCGGAAAGCGCAATAAAGGGCAGGGAGCGTCAGTTGCTTTCCCGCATAAGCGCACTTGTTTCCCCCGATAACATCGATATAGAAAAGGGCATTGGCCTTATCGCAGTGGTTGGCAGAGGTATGATACGCACACAGGGCACTGCCTGCCGCGTATTTGACTCTTTGGCAAGAGAAGGCGTAAACATTAGAATGATAGACCAGGGCAGTAGCGAGCTTAATATTATTATCGGCGTGGAAGAGCATGATTTTGATGCTGCCATACGCACAGTATATAACGAGTTTGTGAACTAAAGATGGGAAAAGGCTACTTTACTTTAAAAAAAGCGGCTGAAAGCAGGTTTATTGAAAGACGGTCGGAGTTTATCGGAAACGCTACTCCCGTAAAAACTGAAGCGGAAGCGTTGGCGTTTATAAACAACATACGTTCTAAATACTCCGATGCCACCCACAACGTATATGCATATATACTGCGTGAGGGGAATATGGCAAGGTTTTCTGATGACGGCGAGCCCCACGGTACCGCGGGGCTTCCCGTTCTTGAGGTTTTGCGCAAGGAAGAGCTTTGCGACTGCGCCGTGGTTGTTACCCGATATTTCGGCGGAATACTGTTGGGCGCGGGCGGACTTGTGCGCGCCTATTCCACAGGTGCAAAAATAGGCGTTGACGGAGCGGAAAAAATATTTTTAAAGCCCTTTAACACGCTGGAAATGGAGATGGATTACAGCCGTTATAACCGTGTTATGCAGTTGATGTCCGCCCATGGCGTGCGCACCGTGGAGAGCGATTTCGGCATAGACATAAAGCTTAAGGCATCTGTGGCGGAGGAACGTACCGAAGGGTTTATAAAAGCGGTGACAGACGCCACCAACGGCATTGTTTTGGTTAATGTTACGGATGTGTTTTATGACTATGAAAGCTGAAAAGAAGCGCACAGTGCGGGATGTTTTGCTGATATGCGTGTTGCTTGCGCTGGGGATTGGTCTTTGGCTGTTGCCCAACGAGGCCGGCGTGCAAGCAGAGCTGCGTATAGACGGCAAACTTTACGGCACTTACGCTCTTGACACAGACAGGCGGATAGAAATTATCGACGGCAACAAATTTTTGGGTTTTGCCGTTATAAATAACGGCAAAATATATATGGAAAGTGCAGAATGCAAGGGCGGCGACTGTGTACGCCAAGGCGGCATAAGTCGCAAAGGGCAGTGCATACTGTGCCTGCCCCAAGGGATAGGCATTTATATTGTCGGAGAAGGCGAATTGGACGGTGTTACGGGATGAGCGATAAGAACAACGCAAAGCGATTGGCAAGGCTTTCGGTATTGCTGTGCTTAGCGTTGCTTATGAGCTATGTTGAGCATATAACCGCCTTTGATGTGGGCGTACCCGGGGTTAAGGTTGGATTTGCCAACATAGTGGTGCTTTTTGTGCTCTACCGCATGAAGTGGTCATACGCTTTTGCTGTTAATTTGTGCCGCGTGTTTGTATCTACCTTGCTTTTCGGTAACGCGGTATCTCTTTTATACGGATTGTGCGGCGCTTTGTTTTCCTTTTGCGTAATGTACCTGTTAAAGCGATGGGATGTTTTTGGTGTGCTTGGAGTGAGCGTTGCGGGTGCGGTGTGCCACAACATTGCACAGCTTGGTGCAGCGGCTGTTTTACTTAAAAGCTTTTACGTTTTCTCTTATGCACCCGTACTTTTGATTGCAGGAACCGTATTTGGAGCTGTTACCGGCATAATTTGCGCAATTCTTTTGAAAAAAACACAGTTTTTTTCGTAAAAAGCTATTGACAACAGTCAAAAGATATGTTATTATCTCATAGTGATAAAAAGAAGTGAGCTTTTGTTCCACCCGGTGCTTTGGGCACAAGGTCAATACCTTATAAGCCGTAACAGGTGTATTGTGTCTGTGTGGCTGTGTTTAGGTGTGTGGAATTTAGCTTTCACAGCCTTTTTTGTTTTATTTGGAGGTGTTTTGTTATCAGCAAAAAGCAGCTTATCAACGACCAAATCAAGGCAAGCGAGGTCCGTTTGATCGATCAAGAGGGCAACCAGCTTGGCATAGTTAAAACAGATGTTGCATTGCGTATTGCCGCAGATGCAGGGCTTGACTTGGTGGAGATTGCGCCGGAGGCAAATCCCGTTGTTTGCAAAATACTTGACTTCGGCAAGTTCCGCTTTGATAAAGAAAAGCGTGACAAAGAGAACAGGAAGAAGACGCCTGTCCTTGAAACTAAAGAGATTCAGCTTAGATGTAACATCGCAATCGGTGACTTTAATACCAAGCTTAACCGTGCAAAATCTTTTCTTGAAGACGGCAAAAAGGTTAAGGTTATGGTTAAGTTTATGGGTCGTGAAATTGTCAGACCCGAACGCGGTGCTGAATTGCTCGGCAAGTTTATCGAGGGTTGCGGCGAGCTTTGCGCAGTTGAAAAGCAGCCTTTGCTTGACGGCAGAAATATGATTACCATACTTGCGCCGCCCAAGAAAACAGCAAAAGGCAAATAAAACACAGTATAATAAGTGAAAGGAACTATTTAAAATGGGCAAGATTAAGACACACAGCGCATCTAAAAAGCGTTTTTCCTTTACCGCTACAGGTAAAGTTAAGATGAACCACAGCGGTCGTCGTCACAAGCTTGGTTTGAAGACTCCCAAGCGTAAGAGAATCCTTAGAAAAGCCGGCTATGTAGCATCCGGTAACGCAGCACATCTCAAGAAGATGATGCCCTACGCACAATAATTACGTAATATTTGGGAGGATAAATAAATGGCAAGAGTAAAAGGCGCATTAATGACCCGCAAGAGAAGAAATAAGATTCTCAAGTTAGCTAAAGGCTATTGGGGCAGTAAGAGTAAGCATTTTAAGATGGCGAAGCAGGCCGTAATGAAGAGCGGCAACTATGCATTCGCAGGCAGAAAGCAAAAGAAGAGAGATTTTAGAAAGCTTTGGATAACCAGAATCTCTGCACAGTGCAAGGTTGAAGGTATCAACTATTCTCAATTCATAAACGGTCTTAAGAAGGCAGGCATCGAACTTAACAGAAAGATGCTTTCTGAAATAGCAATTGCCGATAAGGAAGCTTTTGCATCTTTGGTAGCAAGTGCAAAAAAAGCTTTGGGTAAATAAGAAAAAAGCGTTGACAATTGTCGACAATTCTGTTATAATACCCAAGTAATTTTGAGGGATAGGCTCCCCGTTTTTCGGAGGGAGGGAAATATAAATGGCAGAGATTAAGGTTAAAGAAAACGAATCTATCGATAGCGCGCTTCGCAGATTTAAGAGAAGCTATCTCAGAAGTGGTGTTCAAGCAGAGCTTCGCAAGAGAGAGCATTATGAAAAGCCCAGCGTTAGACGTAAGAAGAAGTCTGAAGCTGCAAGAAAGCGTAAGTTTAAGTAAGATTTGATTAATGCAAATGCCGAGGAATGAAAATTCCTCGACATTTTTGTCGTCAGACTTTTTGGGCAGTTTTATTCCACAGGCACGGTCAGTACATGCTCGCCTTCCTCTAAATTAATGGGAAAGCTTACCGCGTTTCCGTCATAGCTTAAAGCTGCGCCCTTATAAGCTTTTATTGTAAGTGTGCCTTTATAGTTTAGGGTGGCTTCGTACTCCATCAGCGGCTTTACCGAAAGCAAGCGGTCAAATCCGCCGAAGTTTATGCCCATGAAAATTTCCAGCACGGTTTTACAGTACCACGCCGCCGCACCTGTATAATGGCTCCAGCCCATACGTCCGATTTGCCCCTTTGCGGCATAAATATCGGCGGCTATGGCGTAAGGCTCGCCCTTGTATTTTGCGTACAGTATACTGTTTTCGCTGCGCTTTAGCGGATTTATTCCGTCAAGCAACAGCAAAGCCTCGTCCTTCATTCCGCAAATGGCAAGGGCTGCTGCAAACCATACGGCGGCGTGGGTATACTGTCCGCCGTTCTCGCGCAGGCCCTTACAATACGCATTGATATATCCTGCGTATTCCGTATCTCTGCCAAATGCAGGGGCAAACAGCTTAAGCAAGCGGTTTTCTTTGTCGTAAAGCTTTTCGAAAGCATTTGCCATGGCCTTTAAGCATTTTTCTTTGTCTGCCCCCGCAAACACCGCAAAAGCTTGTACCAGTGCATCTATTTGACACGCGCCCCTCCCCTCTACACCCAAGGGCGTGCCGTTTCCGCTGTAGGCCCTGATATAGCGGTGGTCTTCATAGGCCTCCTCTGCCCTTTTAAGCAATGCTTGCGCTTGTTTTTTATACTCGATATCCCCTGTAAGTCCGTAGAATTTATTTAGCGCAACAACATACAAAAAAGCACAAAATACACTTTCTGCACCGTCACCCAAGTCAGAAAAAGCGTCATTCCAGTCGCAACTGCCCATAAGCGGCAGCCCGTGGGTACCAAATCGGGTGCCGTAATTTATGGCACGGCGGCAATGCTGCTCTAAACTTTCGGTGTAATCAGTAGAGTCTGCCGCCTCGTAACGCTCATTACTGTCA
>JAZUQW010000012.1:0-3078 GCA_045605905.1 Eubacteriales bacterium | reverse complement strand
CCACTGTACACCGGCTAACCACGCAATTACGCGCGCCTCGATAGCGGAAAAGTCGCAGACGTGGAAAGTGCAGCCGGGCTTTGCGATAAATGCGGTACGTATCAGTTCCGAAAGCACGTGCGTAGGGTTGGCGTAGTTCAGTTGGAAATCGTCTAAATCACCGGCTTTAACCAACCGGCGCGCGTAGTCCAAATCCGCTAAATGGTTCTGCGGTAGGTTCTGCACCTGCACCAATCTACCGGCCCAGCGTCCGGTACGTGCTGCGCCGCAGAATTGTAACAGCCCGTGTATGCGTCCGTCATCGCAAACGCACTCCAGCATAGCGTTATACTTCTTTGTTGAGGTTTTACCCATTTCTCGGCGTAACTCTAAAGCCCTGCGCGCCTTGCTGTGGTACTTTACCAGTGCCTCCACGTCGTCCAAATTCTTTTTGTTCAGCGTGGTTACTGATATGCCGCAAACGCGGTTTAGGTACTCTTTCAGCTGCGTAGTGCTGTTCGGGTTCTCCAATCCGGTAAGTGCTTTTGCCTCTGCCAGCAGTTGCGCTTTATACTCATCGTCGAAACGTGTAGCATTTTCGGCTAACTGTCGGTCTAACAAAACGCCTCGGTCGTTAATTCTCTGGTCTATGGTGTACAGTTCTTCGTCAAATTCCGCAGGCTCTAATCTGCGTACCTTTGCTAAAATCTGCTGCTCTACCTCAACGTCGCGGATATTGTACTGCTTGAATAACTCCCAACGGTCGGGCGCGTCGCTTGGCAGGTGGCGTTTGCCTTTGGTCGGTGTAGAGAAATAGCGGATAAGCGTTTTACCCTCTTTCATTTTTCCCTGTTCCAGCCTCAGCACTTCGCCGCACTGCTCCAAAGACAAAGGCAAACCCATACGGGCGGCTCTTACCATAGTGCAACGCCATTGCGCCGGGTCTAACATCGGCCAACCGAAATAACGACTGATACAAACGCGTTCAAATGTGGCATTGAAAGCAGTTTTGATAACTGCCGGGTTTCTTAAAGCGTCCATAATCTCAGCAGGCAGCGTTTCGCCTTGTGCGAAATCCACGCACTGCACGGGTGCGCCGTCCACGCTGTACGCAAATAGCAGTATCGTAAAATCGTCTGCCTCTACGTAGCGGTACACGCCGCAGCTCTTCAAATCGTGGCTGCTATAAGTTTCTATATCTATGCCTATTTCGCGCATTGTATCAGTCGTTACGGGTTTCGTTATATCTCATTTTAAGATTTACCACTGTACGCAGTTCGTCCAAATCCACCGGCCCGGTAATGCGTCCGCAGATAAACTGCACAGCACCGCCCAGCAGCATTACGTCTATACTCTTTTCGGGTTGGAAATCGCTACCGCCTGCCAACTGCGCAGCGTGTAGCCACGTTGCGGCCACTATAAGAATGTCTGCCAGTTCGTCGGTGGTCGTATTGTGGATTTTCTCGCCGTACAGCGCGTTAAAATCTTCGTCCGATAACTCGGTAGCCTTAGCGGTTGTTTCGTTGAAATTCGGCACGTTTGCGCCCTTTTCTACGGCTTTCCAATACTCGGCCAACTCTACGCGCAAATAATCCATACAGCCTACGCAGCTGGTGTCTTTTCCGCGCTTGGTTGCTGCCGTGTGGCAGCGTTCCGCAATCTCTGAAATTAGTTTGTACATAATCGGGATTTTTGAAAACCCGTGCAGGCGCGAACACCTACACGGGTGGTTAGGGTTTTACAAATCGTCGTCGTCCTCCATATCAATATCGGCAAAGTCGCTTTCTGCTGAGGCTCTACCGCCCAGTCTTTCGCCGTCCTTAAACTTCATAATGTTATTGAGGCCGCAGGCTACGCCACGGTTGCCGCTTACATCGTAGCCAAAGAATGTTACCGAAACAATAGCCCAAACGCCGCTATAAATTTCGTCCTCGTCCATAATAGGCGATTTGTTTTTGTCGCAAACGCCGGGGCGTGTGGTACTCTTGGCGTTTACGTAGAAATGTCCGCTATATACGTCGTCGTCCTCTTTGTCGGTGTCGCCGTCGCGTAGCGGCATATCCAACTTTTTAGGCTCTTTGCCGCCCCACTTTGAGGCTGTAGCGGCTTTCTTTGCTGCCTCGATAGCCTGCTGCAAAGCCTTGATAGTTTCCTTTTCCTCTTTCGGGATTAGTACGTTAGTCATATACTTACCGTTGGCTGCGTCGCCGTCAGGTGCATACTTACTAAATACGTGCGTGTAACTTAATCTGCACGGGCCAAACACTACTTTAGTGTCTTTTACAATCGGTGTAATCATACTGCAAATAAATTTTTACTGGTTATTACTTTCGTGGGTTTCTACCTCTGTTGCGTCAGCTCTGCCGCCGCCCATAATCTTGTATAGGTTCGCAAACGCAAAGCCTTTTTCGATAATGCGGCGTATCGCTGTCGCGCCGTCGTTCGATAGCAATTTTGCTACAGCCTCAGTTAGCACCGCGCCGTTACCTTGCAAACTTGCTATTACACAACTTTCATTTTTTTTGTCGGTGTCGATAAGGCCGATAACCATAACGCTACCTTTCACCTCGCTTACTGCCTCGCTTAATTCCTTGATTTTGGCAGTTACTTTTTCTTGGTTTGTCATACTGTTAAACTGTTTATCCACTCCCGGAATACGCCGGGCCGTCTTATTATCTTTTGCTGTTAAATCCGTGTACCGCTATGCCTAAAAGTATGGCTGTGTACAAAGCCCAAAACGGGTGCTGCATTACGAAATCAAATACTACCTGCATAGCCTAAAATTTTACGTCCTTGAAATCGTCGGCTAACGGGTCGATAGCCGGGCGTTTGTCGCTTTCCGGTGCCAGTGTCGGTTTGCCCTGCGGTTTCTCTATAAAGTCGCCACAGATAGCGGCAAACTGTTTCTTTCCGGTCAGCTTCTCCAAATCGGTAATGGTTCGTAGTTCCTGCGGCTTGTAAATTTCCGTAGTCTTGTAACCGGCTTTGTTGAGTGCTAAGGCTGCGCCGTCTTGGTCTGTAATCTTTCGCACGCTGCGGCCCTCTACGACTTTCCAACCTGCCAACTGTACGCCGCTTAACGCCTGCTGTAACGCGTAG
>JAZUQW010000011.1:0-10016 GCA_045605905.1 Eubacteriales bacterium | reverse complement strand
ATTAACGACCTTTTGTATCCTCTTACCGAAAAGTCTAAATATACAGTTATTGATATGGGCAATGATGGTTATGCCGCTATCGATATAACCCTTGCAGAACTTTCTGATGTTGACAGTGTTGTTGTTACCTTTAACGATACTGCAGATGTAAACTTGCCTTCGGCTATTGAAGTTTATGGCGTAGACGCTTTCGGTAACGAGTATTTCTTGGGCGAGGCGTCCACAGGTACTCCTTATTACGCAGGTGTTACCGATAGTACTAACTACGCTTCTACCGTAAACATTAATGCAGCTAACGCATATCAGTATAAGATTACCGGCATAGAAGACGGTAAGTACACTGATATAGTTGTAAGAATCAGCGGTGAGGGCAGTGTTGCAGTTGGTGAAGTTGAGATTCTTGGCGAAGCAGCAAAGGTTTCCGTAACTATCGAAAACGGTACTATAGAAGATGCTTCTTCCGATAATCTCTATTACCCCGGTGATGTTATTACCATAATTCCTGATGACATTGATCATAAGACTTTTGTTGAATGGGATACCCAAAATAATACTGGTGAATTTGCAAAAGATGGTGACGTATGGACGTTTACCGTTGGCTCTTCCGACGAAGTAATAACTGCAATATATGAGGATGTTTATTACAGTATAGACATTATCAACGGTGTGTTGGATAACGGAGAGACCACTGATGAGGTGTTGTACGGTACAGAACTTGGTATTACTGAAGAAATGGCACCCGGCACCCAAGGTAAAGTGTTTGACAGATGGGTTGTTAGCGGCGATGCAGTAGTTGCTGACCCTGAAGCTCCCGAAACTACAGTTACAGTGTACGGCGATGCTACTGTAACCGCGACATACAAAGATGTTTGCACTTTGGCTGTGACTAACGGTAGCGGCTCCGGTGAATATCTCCCCGGTGAAACCGCTGATATTTCTGCCGACAACGCTGAAGAAGGTTACGTATTCTATAAATGGGAAGTAATTTCCGGCGATGTTGATATTTCTGACGTGAAATCTGCCGAAACAACAGCTGTTGTTAATTCTAATGCAGAGATAAAAGCAGTTTACGTTTGGGCATATAAGGATGTTCCCGAAAATTTAGTGAACGAGGATACTGAAGTTAAATTAGTGCAAGGTGCTGCTTTAAGCGGAAGCTCTGACTTTACAAAAGATCAGTTATATCCTCTTCTCCCCGACGGAAATTGGCTTATAGCTACAGATAACGGTAGCGTTGTGCTTTCTTATGATTTAGGTAGCGCATACGATATTTCCGATGTTGTTGTTAACGTTTCCAAGCTTGACGGCTATGTTTACACCGATGAAATTGTTATATATGGTGCAAATAGTGCCGACTTAAGCGACAAGACAGAACTTGCAAGAAAAGCTGTTTCTGATGTTGATTCTGTACTCTCCTTTGATGACGGTGTTGAATTAACTGCAAATTCCGCCCTTATTAATGTTGACGTTGACGATACCTTTGGTTATAGATATGTTGTTGTAGAGCTTTCTTCCGATTACTACTTTAACTATCCCGGCTTGGGCGTTTTCCAAAACGGTAAGCTCGCTATCGGCGAAGTTGAAATTTACGGCGATCTTGCTAGATATGATATAACCGTTGAAGGCGCAGATGTTGAATACAACGGTAATGATGATATTACAGACGGTTATTTGTCCGGCAGCGAATTGATTCTTACTCCCGTTGTTCCTGAAGGTAAAGAATTTGAAAGATGGGAAACAACAGTAGGTGAAGTTGTTACCGAAAACAATGAAAACAAGTACTATGTTGACGGTGATGCTACAATAACTGCAGTTTATACCGATATAAACCAACCCGTTCCTGATAACTTGGCACCCGGTTCTACGGTAGAGCTTGTAGCAGGTTCTTTAATTTCTGACGATGCAACTTCTGCGTATATAAACGACCAGTTGTATCCTATGACCGCAGGTGCTTATTGGGCTTCCTATGTTGGCGATAATAACGAACAGATCAAATTTATCTTTGACCTTGGCGATTATTATGATATAAGCTCCGGTAGTGTTACTGTACATACGGGTGATTTCCCTGCTCAAATCTTGATGCAAGAAGGCGTTAAGTTTGAAGGCTCTAACAACGCAGATGGCTCTGACGCTGTTTTGATTGGCCAAATTGCTTCCGGATGTCTTGAGCCTGAAACCTACACTGCGCTTGACTTTGCAGATTTCGGCGTTGATTCATCTTTAACAAGTGTGGCATGTAAGTATGATATATTAGCAGAAAACGATGTTTCCTGCCGCTATGTTGTTGTTACTCTTTCCACAAAGTATGCTGACATTATAGCATCTTATTATCCCAACCCCACACTTAAGCTTGGCGAAGTTGAGATATATGGCACAGAAAGCAAATTCAAGGTAACTATAGAAGAGAATGGTACAATTACCGATCCTTCTGACGATGATCTTTATAATGATGGGACAGAAATCACCATTACAGCCGCAGACGTTCCTCATAAGGACTTTGTAGGTTGGGAAGTTGAAGGAGAAGGTTCCTTTGCGGACAGCACCTCTTCAACAACAACATTTGTTGTTGGAGGTACCGATGCTGTGATTAGTGCCGTATACGAAGATGTCCTTTACAATTTGGTTGTCGAAAACGGCACAGGCAGCGGTCAGTATGTTTACGGTAGCACCATAGAGATCAGTGCCAATTCTCCCATAGACCCTGAAAAGGTATTTGATAAATGGATAGTTACAGGTGACGCAACTGTTGAAGATGCTACCAATCCTGTAACAAACGTTACGACAGGCACAGATAGCACAATCACTGCGACTTATAAGGACAGGGTGTATCTTTTGACTGTAGAAAACGGTACTGGCAGTGATACTTATCCCAACGGCGCAACAGCAAACATAACTGCAAACGAGCCTGCTGCGCACAAAGCTTTCTCCCACTGGGAAGTTGTAACCGGTTCTTGTCAAATAGCTGATCCAACTTCTGAAAGCACAACTGTTATAACTACCAACGTTCCCACAACGGTTCGCGTGGTTTACGTTGACATACTCTACGATGTAACCGTTAACAACGGTACCATTGCCGATGATGATATATCTGAAGACGGCTACAAAGTGGGCACGGTTATTGATATCACAGCAGATGAACCCGAAGAACATAAGCAATTTGCAGGTTGGAATGTTGTTTCAGGTGATTGCACTATTAGTGATAAGGATTCCGCAAGCGCAACATTGACGGTTCTTGGCGGTGATGTTGTAGTTGAAGCTACTTACACCGATATTCAGTACACCTTAACAGTTAATGGTGGCGAAGGTAGTGGTTCCTTCATTTACGGACAAGAGGGTACTATTACAGCAACTGCTCCCGGCGACATGTATATTTTCGACGGTTGGACAATCGTTGAAGGCGCAGACAATGTTGTAATCGCAGACGACGCTGCGGAGTCTACAACAATTACCGTTAACGGTGATGCGACAGTTCAATCCAATTGGATAAAAGTTTATGATGTTGACGTTATAAACGGTGCGGTTTCAGAAGAATCCCTCAAAGATCATTATCTTGAGGGTGATGTGGTTACCATCATAGCAGATGAGCTTGAAGATGGTATGCAGTTTGACGGTTGGGTAATCGTAGAGGGTGAAGGCGTTATAGAAGATGCAAACGCACTTACTACTACAGTAACTGTTGGCACAACTGATCTTGTTGTTCGTGCTGAATTCTCTAAAATAATGGTTGACCTCACTGTTACCAACGGTGACGGTAGTGGCTCTTATGAAATAGGCAGTGAAATAACAATCACAGCCAACGTGCCCGATGGGTATATTTTCACCGGTTGGGAAGTGACCGAAGGTGATGCGATTGTTGAAGACGCAAATGCTGTAGAAACTACAATTACAGTTAACTCTGATGCGACAGTTGTTGCAAGCTTTATAAAAGCATATACAATCGACGTTGTTAACGGCGCCGTTTCCGAAGACGATGTAAAGGATTATTATCTTGAAGGTGAAGCTGTTACCGTTATCGCTGACGATGCTGAAGACGGTATGCAGTTTGTAGGTTGGGTAATCGTAGAAGGCGAAGGCGTTATAGAGGACGCAAGCGCGCCTACTACTACCATAACCGTTGGCACTACTGATTTAGTTATTCGCGCTGAATATGAAAGCGTAGAAGTGATGTATAATTTGGTTGTAGAAAACGGTTTTGGTGGCGGTGAGTACGTGGCAGGTACCGAGGTTACCATAACAGCCAATATACCTGACGGTTATGTATTTATAGGTTGGACAGTAACAGAAGGCGACGTTGTAGTTGCTGATCCTTTTGCTACAGAAACCACGGTTGTTCTCACAGGCAATGCTACTGTTACAGCTAACAGTACCGAAGCGTTTGAAGTTGACGTAATCAACGGCGTTATTGACAATGAAAAGGATTATTATGTTAGCGGTGATAGAATGACAATTAATGCAGATCCCGCCCCTGAACATATGCGTTTTGATCATTGGGTTGTAGTAGAAGGCGAAGCGGATATTGAGGATCCGAATTCTCCCGACACTTATGCGACTGTAAATTCCGGCGATGTTGTTATCCGTGCCGAATACACAGATATACTTTATAGTGTAACTGTTGAAAAGGGTAGCATTGATAATCCTAATGAGGATGAATACAAAGTTGGTACTTCTTTGAACATTTCTGCTGACGTTGCGGCAGACGGTTATGTATTTGATAGATGGATAATCGTTTCCGGCAGTGGTGAGTTCGGTGACGAAACCGACGCTAATACCAGCTTTACAGTAGGTGGTGGCGATACTGTTATTCGCGCTACATATAAGGTTATTGGTGACACACCTGCGACAGGCGATAGCGGCATTGCGATTTTCGCAGTTCTCTCTATTGTTACAGCTTGCGCAGCATCTGTAGTAGTAAAAAAGAAGACCAAATAAAGCCATATAAAGTATAAATTAAGCCCACCGTGAAAACGGTGGGCTTTTGCTGTGGGGCAAAGCGACAAAAAGGTTTATTAATTACTTTGATTAAGTATTGAACGGCAAATATAAGCAAGCAGGTCTTGTATTGACAAAATAAGTTTGTTGGTGTATACTGTAATGTAAGATAAGATGTAATAATAGTGCAAGTCTGAACTGCGTCTTCAATGGAGGTGCTCTATGAAAAACTCTATTCTCACAATCGGCTCTGCAACAATGGATGTTTTGCTGAATGTTCCCTTTGCACCAAACGGTGGTCGTACCGTTAATTCGAAAGATAGATACTCCTTTACGCCTGGTGGCAACGGTGCTTATACGTCGGTTGCTGTTAGTCGTTCTGAAGTCGAATCGACCCTTCTTGCACGTATCGGCGATGACGAGCAAGGTGATAGACTTGTCAGATTTATAAGGGATGAGAATGTAAACACAAACTATTTAGTTAAAGATCCTGTTAATCAAACAGGCTTGTCTGTATACTTGCTTGAAGAATACGGCCTTGGCGGCGGTGTTAATTTTAAGGGTGCATCTGCTAAACTTTCTTGTGCAAATGTAGAATCTGCTTTTAATTCCGATCCGATAATAGTTACCGCAAATTTAGAGCTTGACAGCGAAGTTTTGAATTATGCAGCTTCTCTTTGCCGAGATAATTCTTTGCCTTTTATTTTAGATGCGACCGGTGCTTATGAAAATGTGCGACTACACACTTTGGATGGCGATAATATTATAATTGTTGGCGAAAAAGAGGCAGAGATATTAACGGGGATTCGTACTGATTCAACCGATAATTATCTGCGTACATGTATAGCTCTTTTTGATAAAATGCCTTTGCGTTTTGCCGTTTTGAAGCTTGGTATGCGCGGTGCATATATATACGACGGTAAGTATTGCGAGCTTTTGATGTCTCCCGGTCTGCAGACGGTTGACAGCACTGCCGAACATCAATGTTTTATCGGTGCATTTTGCAGTGATTTTATTAGGAATTATGAGGTTGATAAGGCAACCAAATATGCACTTGCCGCTTCAAGCCTTTCCGCTTCAAGAGTTGGCGGGTTTGCTTCTATACCTACAAAGGAAGAAATAGAGAATTTAGTAGATTGATTTCGTGATTTGGAGCGTGTTTAATGGAGAAAATTATCGGCATTTTCGATTCGGGCCTTGGAGGACTTACCGCGGCCGCTGAATTCGAAAAATTGTTTGAAAATAAAAAGTACATATATTTCGGTGACACGGCAAGGGTTCCTTACGGTACAAAATCTTCTGACACGATTTGTCGCTATGCTTATCAAGATACAAAATTTTTAATAGAAAAGGGTGCATCTCTGATTATAGTTGCGTGTGGTACCGTAAGCGCCAACGCTATTGAATCGTTAAAAGAACGTTTTGATGTGCCCATTATAGGAGTGGTGGAGCCTGCAGCAAACAAAGCGGTTGAAATTGCTAAAGGCGGTAATAAAAAAATTGCAGTTCTTGGCACTGCTGCTACAGTTAAAAGCGGTGCTTATGAACGCGCCATTAGATATATTTCTTCCGAAGTAGAAGTGCGTTCTGTAGCTTGCCCTATGTTTGTACCGCTTGTAGAAAACGGTTATACCCATGGTGAGGCTGCCGTGTATTTTGCAAATGAGTATTTACACGATTTAAAGGATTATGGTGCTGATGCCGTAATATTAGGTTGCACTCATTATCCTCATTTAAGTGATGTTATCAGCGACACTTTAAGAGGCAGTGTTCTTGTTAATGCCGGCGAAGAGGCAGTACGTGTTGCCTCTACAATATTGAAGGGTCAAGATGTTGCCGACGGCAAGCCGGAATTTTATGTAAGTGATGCTCCGGAGAGCTTTGAAAATTTTGCACGGATTTTTATGGGCAGAGAGAGCGTTGGTAATGTTAACTGTATAGAGATAGAGGGTTATTAAGCTTTATGAAAACGCCCGTTGAAATCATGGTTACTAACAAAAAATTTAATTATAGAGATATGTATGTTGCAGGGGATATTCCCGAACCGCACGAGAGTTCAGAAAGCTATAATGGTTTTATGGAAATTAAAAAAGGTACGGTTACACTTGACTATGAAGAGGCGCTTGATGGAGGAATTACCGCGAGTACATCTGTTATGCTTCAAAATGGAGTTGCGCTTATCAGTCATAGAGCAGAGATATGCACAAATTTGGTTTTTCATCCCGAAAAAAGCTGTGACTGCGTGTGTAATAACGGATACCGAAATTTAAACTTAAGAGTTAATACAACCAAGCTTAAAAGTGACATTGGCCCTCTTGGTGGAAAACTTAATATTGATTATACTATTGAAATAATGGGTAACCTGGCTGAAAAAAACAGCATTTGTGTTTCTGTATGTCCCGCAGACAGCGCAAGTTGACGTTTTAAGATCATAACAAACTGGGCTATTGCCCGAAAAGGATGTTAACAATGGCAACAAAGAAAAATCTTCGATTAAGTAATGGTGTAGATACGTGCTTTATAATGTCAAAATTAAGCCTTGAGACACTTAAGGCCTGCGGCGAAGCAGAGCTTAAGATTTTGCTTTTTGTGGCACAGGAGGGGAATGCAGACCCTTCGAAGCTTTCGGCTAAACTTGATATTGACCAAAACACAGTTGACTGCGCAATTAAAAATTTAACAGAAATGGCTGTTATTTTTTCCGGGGAAGAAAAGATTAAAAAGCCTTCTAAAAAAGCTTCTTCAAATTATGATAACGAAGATTTGGCAGATGCCATTGACAATGACGATGGATTTAAGCAGGTAACAAATTTCACATGCGACATCCTTGAGAAACAACTTAACCGTAATGACCTTAATACTTTATTTTCTTTGTATGATTACTACGGTATGAGTGCTGAAATGATATGTGGTGTTGTCGAATATTGTGCATCTACAGGTAAGCATAGTATGTCGTATGTGTTTAACACCGCTCTTGAAATTCGGGATGACGGAATTGCGTCCTATGAAGAGCTTGAGGCGTATATAAAAGCTAAACGTACGGCTAACAGCAAGGCTACGCGTTTCCGCAAGCTTTGTGGCATTGGCAACAGAGAACTGACATCTAAAGAACGTAGCTATACCGATCGTTGGTTTGGTGAAATGAAGTTGAGCTTTGATCTTGTAAAAAAAGCATACGAGCTTACTATTGACCGTATAGGCGAGTTGAAGCTTCCCTATATGTCAAAAATTATAGAACAGTGGTACGCAAAAGGCGTGCGTACTGTAGAGGATGCAGAAAAAGCAGATGCAAAACACAAAGAAGAAAAAGCAGTAGAGAATAGTGATTATGATATTGAAAAGTATTTTGCTGCTGCGGCTAAAAAAGGTTTTATTAAACAAGATGGGCAACAATAAATGCCCGAATAGGAGCAATTATGGCATATGAAGATAGGGCACAGGCTTATGCCGAGCTTGATGCACGCAGGATGCGCGCTCGCGACGATGCAGAAAAACGTGCTTTAGAGCTTGAAAAGAAAATTCCGGAGCTAAAAGAACTTAACAGGGCTATAAGCGCCGTAGGACCGCGATTGCTGGCGTTAGGCATGGCGGGAGGGAATGACTATGAAGCAAAAGCACAAGCTTTGTACGAAGAGCACGAGTTGCTTGTAGAGAAAAAGCAGGGTTTGCTTTTGTCATACGGTTATCCTATTGATTATGATATGCCCGTTTATGAGTGTAAGCTTTGCAAGGATACGGGGTACATCGATACTAAAATTTGCAATTGTGTAAGAGAAGCTATCGTAAGTCGCGAATATTTCAGCTCCGGCTTGGGCAAAGCTCTGGAAAACCAAACTTTTGATTCCTTGGATATGGCGTACTACAGCGGTACGACCGAAAGCGGTGCTTCTGTAAAGGAGCAAATGAGCTTTGTCGTTGACTATTGTAAAAGGTATGCAAAGTTTTTTTCACCGGGCGCTGAAAGTTTGTTAATGATTGGCGGTGCCGGCAGAGGGAAAACACATTTAGCATCTGCGATCGGCAGGGAAGTTATAAGAAAAGGATATCCTGTTGTTTACGAGAGTGCAACAAATATTGTCAATAAATTTGAGGCAGAGCGTTTCGGTAGAGATGTTAAAGCTGACCCCGAAAGATACTATAACTGCGCTTTGCTTATAATAGATGATTTAGGTACAGAGTTTAACACGCAGTTTACACTTTCTGTGTTGTTTAACTTGATTAATCACCGAATAATTAACGGATTATCTACCATTGTTACCACAAATTTAAGTCTTAAGGAGATAGAGACTAATTACAAAGAACGCATCTTTTCTCGCTTAAGCGGTGAGTTTACAGTTCTGCCTTTCTGTGGAAAAGATATTCGAAGACTTAAAAAGGAAATACTATGAAAAGCGTTGATATATATACAGATGGCGCCTGCAGAGGTAATCCCGGTAAAGGCGGATACGGCGTTGTTCTTGTGTACAACGGTAGAGAAAAAGAGCTATCTGCAGGTTATAGACTAACAACAAACAACCGAATGGAGCTTATGGCAGCAATAGAAGGGCTTTCTGCTTTAAAAGAACCCTGCAAGGTTACGCTTTACAGTGATTCTAAATATTTAGTTGACGCAATAACATTAGGTTGGGCAGAAAGCTGGAAGATTCGCGGTTGGCGTAAGGCGGACAAGCAGCCGGCATTAAACCCCGATTTATGGGAAACTTTACTTTCTCTATTGAATAAACATAGTGTAACACTTGTTTGGGTAAAAGGCCACGCTGGACATACTTATAATGAGCGTTGCGACGATTTGGCAACCAATGCGGCAGACGGCGACAATCTGTTGTGTGATGCGGTTTTTGAAAACATAAAAGGGGATGCATAAAAATTGAAATATTTGGTTGGTGAAACCCCAATGGAACAGGGACAAAGAGTGATAATCACTTTTTCTGACGGAAAGAGTATAACAGCAGTTTATAAAGACACTTACGGATATAACCATAGTTTCGAGGCAGACAATGGCAGTACGGTAACATTAAGTAATCATTTTATGAGATTAAAAGGTATAAGAATAAAGCCGGAAATTTGAGGAGGCAATTATGAAAAAG
>JAZUQW010000010.1:0-1504 GCA_045605905.1 Eubacteriales bacterium | reverse complement strand
TCATACCGTTGCAGTCGGCGGTGATATCAAAACCGAATATCTCCACCTTGTCGCCAAGACCCACAACCTTCTTTATATCAAAGTCGGATGACAGCATCGTCATATCATAGTCGATATAGTAGGGTGCGCTCTTGTAGTCATAGCCGCTTGCAAGGGCGACCTTCGGCGGATTTGTCCAAACGGGACGCGATGCCATATCGGATGGCAATGCCGAGTGGAAGTTATAAGAAAAATCATAAAACAGCGACGAGCTTATGTAGCTGTACTTACCCTCGCCCCATTCTGTGGCAGGGTAGATACTGCGTATGTTGCCTGTCACCTTATTACGGTTAAAGTTTACTGTCGTTTTTGATTTTTGATACTTGGTGTTGCCGTTAAACAGCGTTTTAAGCTCGGTCGATTGCTGATGGATGATATTGTCGGTTACGTTAAGACTATACTCAACGCCCGATTTTGCGCTGTTTACAAGAAAAATACCCCAATATTCCGCAGTGTCATCAAAACAGACAGCATCGTAAAAAAAGTTGTGGTGGATGTCGGCGCTCATTTTTGTATAGCCGCTGCCGCCGCCCGAGTTGCCAAGAGATATCGGGTGAACGACAGAATTTTTATAAAACACGCTGTTTGTTATTTCAATATTCTGATCATACTCCGCCGTTTTTGTAGAGTCACCGCAAAATGATGAGCCTGTTGTCACCCAGCCAAAAAGGCTCGACTCGGAATTTGCAAGGTACATACCGTCAATCTTAAGATTGCGAAAATATTTGTTAAACAAAAACTTCGCCGAGCTTTTTATTCCCGTTAAACGCACGTTGTAAAGCTCCGCATCGTTTTTATTCATACTGTTACAGCGCGCGGAAAACAGCGCATCTGCGCCGCTGCCCGAAAAATCGGTGACAATAGAGTTGTAAAGCGCAGTAAGGGTGGTTCTGTTACCCGTAGGTGTGTATTTAAACGCTTCCCCCTCCAGCGTTAAGTCTGTATACTCACGGTTACTGTAGTCGTACTGCGAGATACCGACGCTGCCTGTAAGGGTTATACCGTCTATTATAAATTGTATATCCGCTTTTTTTCCTGCCGCCTGCTCTTTTTGTTCAAGCGCGTACGACCACTTTGCGTCGTTTGTACTGCTTCGTGTCGTTCTTGTGATGCCGGCTGTAAATACCGTTTCATTGGTGCGTGCTGTGTTTTTTTGAACACCGTTTTGCATACCCGCAAGCGTCCACTCTGCATCGGCATTTGGATCTATGCCTGCGTTTGCACCAAGTATCATCGCACTGTAGCGCACCGTAATAAGCTTATCGTAATTGCCCGGTGCAAATATAAAGACAGGCAGGTCTGTCAGTATGTCGGGGTCTGTTGATAAGTAGTAGTTATATGCTAAATCAAAGTCGGCAAAATGACGGTGTGCATCATACTCCTCACGTACGGTATTGCCGCGAAAATAAAATTCCACCGTGTTATTTTGCTTAAGGTCATTTTCAGTCCACTGCCCGTTTATGAT
>JAZUQW010000009.1:0-4029 GCA_045605905.1 Eubacteriales bacterium | reverse complement strand
GTTGTTACCCGTCGCATTGATAGCGGGAACAGCCTCGCCCTCTGCCACGATATCCTTTGCCAATTGGTCTACGCCAAGCATGGTCTCTGTAGGATCCGCAACTGTAGCGTCAAGACGGAGAGTATCCCAATTTTCGGAGTTCTTCCAATAACCGAGCTCGTCAGTAGTAGAGAGACGGAAATTAGTGATTTGACCGTCGTCGGTACCGCGTCCGTCGGATGCGTTGTAAGACTGCTTTTGAGAACCGTTCTTCCAGAACATCCAGGTTACGGTATAGGGAATCTCTGCACCTGTAGTGTTGGGAATCCAAATAGTAACGTTGTTCCAATCCCAAGCGTGTCTATACATACCGTTGTTTACATTGCCGCTACCGGAAACTATAGGAGAGTATACGATAACATCGTCAATATTTACAGGGTATACGTCATTACCTTGACTACGCTTAATTTCCTTCCAGCTTGCAAGAACAAGGCTTTCAGGGTCACGGGTTACGTCTTTATAACCGGAAATGAATGCAACGCATGGGTCGTTCTTAAGCTCAACGCCGTTTACCTTCCAAGAAGTTTCGCCTAAAACCATACGTTCACTGTACAATGTATAGAGCGAGGTATCTGCATAGTCCAAAACACCGGTCCAAGTCTTTTGAGAAGCGGTTGTAGGAGATGCATAATACTTGTAAGGAATACCGCAGTTATAGGTTTGGATCCAGTCCTTATATTCCTCGTTCCATCTTTCGGTTGTTTCAACCCATACGGAAAGAGTATCGGAGGTTTCGGTCTGTACCTTCCAGTCAAAGCTGAAGTACGCGCCGCCTGCGGGAATGATAAGCTCTGTAGAAATGGTACCACCTTGGTTAATAACGCGGTTATGATCGAGTTGAGTAGTAAAGTAATAAATACCGTCTTCTTCTACATAAGTGAAAGCGTCTCTTGCCTTGAGGTTTGCAACCATCTCTGCATAAGCAGCATCAGCGTTAGTAGTGTGGATCTTGGAAATATCGAAGGTGCTGGGGGTGTACTCAATTTCGGTACCGTTGTCGGTATTAAGAACCTCACCACGTACGGATGAAATTGTGGAGTAACCTTCACCGTCGGTATAAGAAAGATCCTGATAGCCCTTTCCTTCGGGAGCCATTTGGAGAACATAACCAAATTCGGAGGCATCTACATAGTAGTAGAATTCATCGATATCAGTCATGTTTGTGTTAGTCTTGTTAGCATCTGTATAGCCGTAATCGCTATCGAACTGCATCAAGGTACGCTTACCAAGGGGCTTTTCTATACCCATCTTGGTATAGTAGTTACCAAACTTATTAACTGTGGTACCTGTCTTATCGATTACAAAGCCAAGCTGAGTAAAGGGAATAGCGATTTCAACAGTGAATACGTTTTGGCCTTTTTCGCTTTGAGAAACTTTTGCCTTACCCTTGAGTTTAGAAACGTCCAACTGATAGTCGTTGGTTTCTTGGGTCATACCGAGAGCGGTAGACTTAAACTCAACATTCTTGTAACCATCCCAAGCAGTAACTATATCCTTGCTGTTATCAGTCGTCAAATAAGGAGAATCAGATGTAAGAGGATATGTTGTGCCATCTTCAAGAGTTACGGTAGCATCGTCAAGGACATAGGTATCCAAAACAAAGTCATAGTTACCGTAGTCATATCTTGCTGTATCGTTAAGGTTTGCAACAGACATATAGAGACGGAAGGAAGATCTGCCATCTACATTGTCGTACAAGTGGCTGTAGCTCTTGTTGCCCTGTGTATGGAGATACATGCTCCATGAAGCGGTATCTGCATCATAAACAACGTTCCAGTTAATATCGCCGGAGAAGTGGTTGTTTCTAAAGTTAATGTCTGCAGAAGCGTCATTGGCGCCATCATAACCATGAGCAGGCATATCCGGCATATTAAAATAAGTATTAGCGGCGGTACTGTCTCTGGGGAATGTATAAACGTTTTCCCAAAGCAAGCCTTGGTATGCACGGGTAAGATAGTACTTGGTGTATTCCATACTGGAAATGTTATCCAAGTATACTCTGTCAACGTGTGCGTTGGTAGAAGTTTCGTATCTGAAGCCGAAAACAAGGTAATCGCCCAAGGACTTACTGTAATCGCTCATTTCGGTAACGTTGTCACTGCTTTCGAAGAACCAAACGAGGTCGTTAGTGATCTGATCAGCAGGAATTGTGTTGCCGTCAACAGTTATGGGCTTTGCAGAAAGGCTGGAACCGTCGATATCTTGAGAGAGTGCATAACCGTCGGATACCAAGATGTAGCCGTTCATAACGGAAGAAGCACCGAGGGTATTCTTGTTAATATCGGTATCGGTCTCAAATACAGTTTTAGATGTAGCTATAGACGTAGCAAGGCTTGCGCTGCCATATCTAAAGTCAGCATTTGTATCGGAATAACCCATGTTCCATTCAATAGTGCTTACTTTATAGAACTTGAAGTTATTAAAGTTTACGTTAGAGTAACCAAGCTCATTGATATTATCACTTTCTGTGGTGGTGATATCATGCTTTAGCTGGAAGAAGCCTGTACTTTCGTCGTAGAACAACGAGCTCTTTGCAAAAGCGTTAACGCCACTTGCGCCGTCACCGGCCGCAGCACTTGTATGCCACTTGTTTGTATCCTGGTTAACACTGAAGGTTTCGTAATATTCATGGGTTGCAGTATAGAAAGGAATCTCATCTTCTTCATACTGAAGTGCGATGTAGAGATATTCATCATCCCAAAGCATCTTATAATCAAAGCTGTTAGCTGCGCTGTTGCCGCCTGCAACCTTCATAGCTTCGGGAAGTGCGTTAACCCAAAATTCCTGAACTGCTATGCTCTTGCTTGTATCTGCCATAGGCATTACTGCGCGAACATATTTAGCGGAAATACCTTCAAAGTTTACGCTGAAGTTATAAATGTATGCCTCACCAGGCTGATACTGTTCATAATATCTGTAGTCGCCGATGCTTTCTTTAGCGGTGTAACCAACGTCAGTCCAGTTTACATTATCGGTGGAAACTTGGAAACGTACACTTTCGGGAACTGCGTAGCCTCTATCTTCTGCATCAAGAACAGAAATTGCAAAGGTGTTAAGGCCGTAGTATACACGGTCAAGCTCTATCATAGCAACTACATTGCCTTCATAGCCGCTAAGCGTGGTCCAAGAAGAAGCCGCATCGGAATAGTCCCAACCTGTGGTGGTACCGTCGATATTATAAGTTTTAGAACCGGTAGTACCAACAGAGCTGCCGTTTTCGTAAGCGGTTGCACTGTAGGTTGTATTGCTTTCAACATTTCTACCGGTTACGTCTTCATAAGACACGGTAAATTCAACAGTCCAAGAGCCTTCCGCTCTGCTTGCGGTATAGCTGTAAGGAACTGCAGAGCCGCTTTGAAGAACTACAAAGCCCTTATCAACATCGCCGTTAAACTCAAATTTATAAGTTTTGGAACCGATTGTGAAATCAACAGCAGTACTGTCCAAGGTAGGAGCCCATTGAGTAACGAAGGATGCGTTGATATAATTTGTAATACCCTTCTTGCTGGTGTGCAAAGCGTACCAAAGTCTACCCTTGCTGGTATTGATAAAGGATACACCGTTTGCGTAGCCTGCATCGGTACAGTCTGTCATAGCAAAGCCTGCACCGGTACCGTTTGCGCCGCTTGCGTTTGTAGAAACACCTTCGGTTATTTCACCGTAAAGCTTTGCATCTACAGCTTCTATAGAAACTACGTTATCAAGCTTAATAGTGCCGGATTTAAGTACGATTTCGGTAGAAATATCGGTATCAAAATAGAAATTTTCAAGACCGGGGTCGCCGAATACGCGCACTTCGCTTACAGCACTTGCAGAGTCAAGCGCAATCTTAATACGTCTGGCGGAAACCTTGTCATCAAGCTTATAAATTTCGCCTTCACCTGTAAGGGTGTCCACAAGTACAAAATTATCGCCGCCTGCGGAAATGTAGAAGCTTGCAGAAGCGTTATTTGCGCCAACAAGCTGGAAGGAGGTGATGCCGGTTTTAAC
>JAZUQW010000008.1:0-2674 GCA_045605905.1 Eubacteriales bacterium | reverse complement strand
CTCAAGCGGCTCGATTAGTATAACACCCTTTTTTCCTTTTGTCAATACCTTTTTTCTATTTTTTTAAAAAAAGTTTTTTATGTCGATTTTTACATGTCGAGCAGAGCCTTTTCCATCAATTCCCTGCATATATATTACTTTTCAACACACAATATTGTCGAGGCAAAAGCCTTGTATTTAAAAATTATAGGAGAATTAATAATGAAAAAGACATTAGTTCCTTCTGCAAGAGAAGCGATGAATAAGTTTAAGATGGAAGCAGCAAACGAAGTTGGTGTGAACCTTAAGCAAGGTTACAACGGCGACCTTACAGCAAAGCAAGCCGGCAGTGTTGGCGGTCAGATGGTTAAGAAGATGATCGAAAACGCTGAAAATTCCATGAAATAAGGAAAACTCAAAATACCAACAAAAAGGTTCAGAACACACGTTCTGAACCTTTTGTTACTACAAATCTATAGAGATCTTTACTTAAAGTATTTTACTGCAGCTTCAAACATGCGGATATCATAATTTCCGGGTACGTTCTTATAAAGCCCATTACCTATTCTTTCGCTATGTCCCATTTTTCCGAACACTCGGCCATCAGGAGACGTTATGCCTTCAATGGCAAACATGGAATTATTTGGATTGAAATGGACATCATCTGTAGCGCCGCCATCAAAATCAACATATTGCGTTGCAATTTGTCCGTTTTCTGCAAGTTTCAAAATCAACTCTTCGCTTGCCAAAAACCTACCTTCACCATGGGATATAGGCACATTATAAACAGTGCCTACTTCTGTCAGTGATAGCCAGGGCGATTTGTTTGAAGAAATACGCGTGCGAACAATACGAGACTGATGCCTTGAAATCGTATTATAAGTTAGCGTTGGACAGCTTTCGTCGGTATCGATAATTTTTCCGTAAGGAACAAGGCCCAACTTAATTAAAGCCTGAAAGCCGTTACATATTCCGCACATAAGCCCATCGCGGTTATCGAGCAAATCTGTTACACTTTGTTTAATAGCGTCGTTCCTAAAAAAGGCAGTAATAAACTTACCGCTACCATCGGGTTCATCACCGCCCGAGAAGCCACCGGGAATAAACACGATTTGGGAAGATGCAATGTTTTGTGCAATATCTTCTATGCTCCTCTTAATTCCATCTGCGCTTAAATTGTTAATAACCATAATTTCCGGAACAGCACCTGCATCTCTAACAGCTTTTGCGCTATCATACTCGCAGTTGGTGCCCGGGAATACAGGAATTAAAACTTTAGGTTTAGCGGATTTTACAGCTGGAGAAGGATAGCTTTGTCCATTATAAGAAAACGTTTTTATACTATCCTGTTTCTGGTTAATATTACACGGATATACGCTTTCGAGTTTGTTTTCGTATTGATACAACAATTCATCAAGAAGGATATTCTCATTTCCATAGCAAATAACCTTCGAAGAAATAGTGTCACCAATAATTAGCTCTTCTGTATCGCCGTCTATTTCTAAAATAAATGCACCGTATTTATATTCAAATATTTCTTTAACAGAAAGTGAATTGTTAAATCTAAAGCCAATATCGTTGCCAAATGACATTTTCATAATCGCCTCGCCTATACCGCCAATACCGATAGTATAGCAAGACAATACTTTTCCTTTGTTGATCAACGCTTTAATCTTATCAAAACATTTTAGCAAGGACTTACAATCCGGCAAACCCTTGTCGTTGTATTCAGGCGCTATAAGCACAACTTTGTTTCCTGCCTGCTTGAAATCAGGGGAAACAACTTGCGCAGTTTTACCTGTAGTCACGGCAAAAGAAACCAAAGTAGGCGGTACATGAATGTCTTCAAACGAACCGCTCATAGAATCCTTACCGCCAATAGAGCCAATTCCGAGATCCATTTGGGCCTCAAACGCACCTAATAAAGCCGCAAATGGCTTGCCCCAACGTTTAGAATCTTTTAAAGGCTTTTCAAAATACTCTTGAAAGGACAAATAAACATCTTCAAAGAATGCACCGCTGGCAATAAGTTTCGAGACAGATTCAACAACTGCCAAATATGCACCATGATAGGGACTCTTTTCAGAAATAAAAGGATTGTATCCCCAAGACATAAAGGAGCAATCTTCTGTATGTTTTTCCTCCATAGATATTTTTTGTATCATAGCTTGAGAAGGAGTAAGCTGTTTTATACCGCCAAAAGGCATAACAACCGTACCTGCGCCTATTGTAGAATCGAAACGTTCAGAAAGACCCCGTTTTGAGCAAGTATTTAGATCGCTCGCCAAAGCAAACATATTATCACTAAAGCAACCTTCAACTTTCTTTTCTATACACTCTGCCTTTGCGGGAGCAACGCTAATATGTTTGTCTGCGCCGTTGGAATTCAAAAAGTCGCGACTGATATCAACAATTATATTGTCTTTCCAAGTCATTGTAAGTCTTGGCTCAGCTGTAACAGTAGCAACAACCGTCGCTTGCAAATTCTCTTCTTTTGCAAGCGTCAAAAAAGAATCCACATCTTTAGATTCAACAACAACAGCCATACGCTCTTGAGACTCACTAATGGCAAGTTCGGTACCGTCAAGACCTTCGTATTTTTTTGGTACTGCATCAAGGTTAATTGCAAGACCGTCTGCAAGTTCGCCAATAGCTACAGAGACACCGCCTGCGCCAAAGTCGTTACAACGCTTAA
>JAZUQW010000007.1:0-10169 GCA_045605905.1 Eubacteriales bacterium | reverse complement strand
CCATTGCTCACTTCGTTCGCAACGGGGACCCCGCGAGACGAACCGAGGCGAGAGCTGTACTTGGTACTGTGAGCCGAGGTTCGTTTTGAACGAAAAATACGATAAATGACAGAAAAATCGGGGATGTTTCCCCGATTTTCCTCGTTATGAGTAATGATGTTCTTGCTCTTTTCGTGTTCTGTGCCTTTGTCAGCGCTTATAGCCTGCCGTTTCAAATATGCAAATAGTTAATTCTGCTCTATAGGGAAGCTTTCTATAAGCATTGCATCATACTTAAGGATTTGTGCGGCATCAAGACTGTCAACCGTGCCGTCGCCGTTTACATCGCCTGCAATTATTGCTTCGCCTTCAAGCGCAATAAGACTGGCGTCGTGCTTAAGAGTTTGCGCGGCATCGAGACTGTCAACCGTATCGTCGCCGTTTACATCACCGTAAACTACATCAGCAAGCTCTCCGGAGCTGCCCCCTTCTTCCTCAAGCGTTAACATATAAAGCTTGAATACGAAGCCGTTGTAATTGCCGTTACCTTCCACAACAACAGCGTAAATTCCGCCGCCGACAAATTCATCGTGTATAAGACCAACGGTGTAGTCCGTACCCTCGTCAAGCGTATCGCCGTTTCCGTTTGTTACAGTAAGTTCGGGCAGTACAAAGCCGTCATCGCCATATAAAAGCACGCCTTCCTCGGAAAAGCTTACCCAATCCTCTTGAATCTGGTCAACGCTCTCAAGTTCCTCCGGTTTTAAGATAAAGTCCTGTAAAACATCACCGTCTAAATCTGTAAGCACGTGTGTGCCAAACTCATCCACGATAACAAGATATTCGCCAAAGGAAGCGTCAATGAATATGGTATCATAAGCTTCGATAGCCGCATCGCCATTACCTGCATCAAATACAAAGGTGCCGCCGTTAATTGCTACCTTGCCATAACAAGAGATGCCCTCATCTTCTGTTAAGAGCTCAAAATACCCACCGTTGATCGTAATATCGCCGTCTTCCAAATCAAAGCCGTTGTCGTCGTCGGTAACTATATAGAAGTCGCCATCGTTAACAGTTACGTTCTGATAGCCGTCGATACCGTTATCCTCGGCGTGGATCTTAAACAATCCGCCGTTTATCAAAACATCGCCGTCGATATCCAAGCCGTCATCGTCTGCTTCAATTACAAAAACGCCGTTGTTGATCACCAAATCGCCTACGACCTCTATACCGTGGTCGGTAGAGTCTATTATTATTATACCGCCGTTAACGGTAAGACCGCCGCCGTCCGCATCAATACCGTCAAAGTCGCCGTCCGCATCAACTTCAATGCTGCCGTCGCCCTCTATAACAAGCGCCGCGTTAACTACATAAATGCCGTCTCCGTCCTGACAATGGATTTTGTTTGTACCCTCAAGCAATATAGTCAAGGGAGATTCCGCATAAATACCGCTGGGATGATCAAAAGGATTTTCTGCGTCGACTACATAAACAAAGTCGTGCAAGGTAAGAGTGCCGTCCTTGAGATATGCGTAGCCCGTATCGGGCTTTTCGGTAACAACATTGCCATCAAGGTCAATGTATTCACCGTCCATAACTGCGATATCCCCAATGTAAACTCCGTAATTTCTTACACGTCCGCAGGTGCAGGTGTCATCATCTTCGTAGCTGTGACGGGTGCCGTCTTCAATTTGAAGGTTACAAAGCGTACACGCCAAATAGTGCTCCACTGCATTATATGCGATTTCGCCCGCATCGTGAGTATGATCGAAATAGCCGCAAACGCAAATACCGTTGGTGTCAAAGCTATGGTTTGACGGTGTATACATACCGCAAATATCGCAATAGCCCCAATGCGCGTAATCATCATACATCAAATCGCTTGCCTCACAGTCGTGCTCATAATAGCCACACGCCAAACATACTTCTTCTGCATCATAATAATGATACTCTTCTATATCTTGTCCGCAGTCTTCACAAGTACCCCAGTGGCTCTTGGAATCCATATTCCAATCAGAGCTGATGTGTATATGAGAATAGCCGCATCCACAAACGCCGTTTTGGTTGCGTACATGCTTTTCCTTAACAATTTCGTTGCCAATGGAGCATACGCCGCTGTGGTATGTATGGTCATAGTCATCCCATGCGCTTATGTTGTGAACGGCTTTGCCGTCATCATCAAGCATTACCACCGTTACGTCATAAGATCCTTTGGTGATACTGTTATAGAACTGTGCTTTAAGTAAATAAGAAACGCCTGCGGTCATTTCATACTGCACTTTAAAGTTTCCGGCATTCTCCGCGCCGTCATCATCCGTTGCTAACACGTTCATATCGTTGTCGTATATATAACCGTAAGTATCTAAATTTTCTGCAAGAGAGATAAAAGCGTAGGTGCCGTCCACTACGGGAGTGAAACGATATATTGCACTTTCTCCCGAATCAAGTGTGGCAGTAAGTATTTCGCAGCGGGAGATTTTGTCATAATCCAACACGGTAACATCACAGCTATCTGTAAAGCCGCTTGCAGAGGTAACGGTAATTGTTGCCGTACCCAGTTTTAAAAGAGACACATTACCGTCGGCGTCAACAGAAGCTACCGTATCGTCAGAGGAAGACCAAGCAAGGTCTTCCATCTCTGCGCCTCTGGGTTCAAAGAAAGCAGTAAGGCGAAACTGTGTATCGATATAATTTGCATAGCTGTCTTCGTTAAGCCTTATGGCTGTTGCGGACGTCGGCTTAACAACATACACATCAAGCACCCTACCGGAGTTGGAATGACGGCAATTAATTACATAGCTTTTGCCTGCCTCGGCACTGAATGTGCATCGGGCGTCTGTTGGTTGAGTAACATCAGCGGAAGCGATCGAATTCATATTTTCGTCATACACACAAATACTCGTGTAATAACCGTCATTGCCTTCTGTCAAAAACAAATAGGTGCCATCCTCTTCAGCCGTGAACTTGAAAGAAACACTCTCGTATACCGAAACATCTGCTTTTGCAAGAGTGTCAAGGGTAATTTCCTCTGCATCCTTAACAGTAACGGTTATGGTGTCGCCCGTTCCATATTCAGGCGTAACACTAACAGTCGAAGTGCCCACAGCGCCAAAAAACACCACGGCCCCTCTTTGGTTCTTGTTAATATTTTTAATTATTGTATTATCGCCGGCCGTCCATTCCAAATTGCCCGCAAAAGCACTCTCGGGCTCTATTTTTACGTAAAAATCATTGTATGTACCAATCGTATTGTTAAAACTTTGGGTGGTCTCAATTTTTACCGCGGAGGCTTTAACAGCCTTTTCCACCTTTATTTTCATATTGCCCGAATTTGTGGTGCTATAAAAGCGAGCTTTTAACAAATAGCTTGTGCCTGCGGTTAGGTTTGCCGCTACGTGAAAATCCCTGTTGCCATAATAGTCATCATTTTCAGCAATAATGTTTTCCTCGGTATCCATAATATAACCGACCGTATCAAAATCGTTTTCATAAGAACGGAACATATACAGAGCCGTTTCCGCAGGAGTAAAGGAAAAGATAGCCTCCGTCGTTACAGAGCC
Source organism: Eubacteriales bacterium (assembly GCA_045605905.1). Lineage (GTDB taxonomy): Bacteria > Bacillota > Clostridia > Oscillospirales > CAG-382 > SIG636. The sequence continues at coordinate 6,630 of JAZUQW010000007.1, read as the reverse complement.
ATCCAGTGTTACAATTTTTTCCTCGTCTAACACTATGGACGGATATCCATCCGCCTGTGCTGCTATAGGCACTGAAGTGAGAACCATTACCGCAAATAGAAGCATACCTATAAAACGTGTTGCTTTTGTCTTCATCGAAAAATCCTCCTTATTCAAATGAACTGTTCTTTTTTTAAGGTTGAAAAACGTAACATACGCAAACAAAAAAACGACGATATTGCCGAAAAATTGTGTTTTTTATTATAACATACTACGGACAAAAAGTCAACGCTGTCCGCATTAACGGCAAAGAAAAAAGTTGTAAACAAAACATTTAACAAGTCTGTTTACAACCGAAAGATTTATTATTCTATTTGATTGATTTTGGCAACATCATCAAGTAAGGCAAGCTTTTTGCAAAAGCCCAAAAACCTCCACGCTTTTCCTTCAATATCATAAATTGCAAAATAGGTGGGCTGCGTCATCTTCTGTGTTGTGCCGTATGTTGGCTTCACGCCCCCCGCTTTTTATCCCTTTAAGGAAAAAGCTAAATGGCAACGGGTGCCGTTAAAGCCAAAATCAAAACGCTTTTTTATATAAGCGCTACACTTTCGAAAACAAACGCCTGCACCAAAAGCATAATGCTTTTTGCATTTACACATATGTTATGTAAATTAGTATTATATTCAGCTAATTTCTTGATCAAGCCCATCAAACTCGGGAGTAGAGAAAAACTCTCCTAATGTAATATCAAGCCCATCGCAAAGCTTTTTTATAGTCACAATAGAAACATCGCGTCTTTTACTGTTCAGCATACTGTACGCCGTGGAAGGCGTTACGCCGGAGGCGTTTGCCAAGCTGTTGATTTTGATCCCCCGTTGCTCGCACAGCTCTAAAAAGCGATTTGTGACCGCATCTTTAACGCCCATTATATTTCACCTCCTGTGCATTTTATCACTAAAGACTCGCTTGAGTGTGCGCACACGCGTAAACAAATATGGTTTTTATATGGTATATTAAACTTTGTTAAATGTGATTTAAACAAAAAGTTCGAAAAAGCAGGCATTCGTGTTTATGCTTACGTATACGGTGTCATGATATGAATATTGATTTTAGAGCCAGAAAATTTAAATATTTAATATCTGCGGCAGTGCAAGCCGGTTTGATAAAGCTTTGGTTTGAGCCGATTTTAAAGATAAATCGACCGATATTGGCAGAGCAGGAGACCAAGACAATTGATCAATATTTGCTGTTAGTGGGAAACGAATATGTAAATATTTTGTTTATAACCCTTTCGGTGTTGGGTGTTTTGTTGTTTTTGTTACCTTTGGTGGTTACCGACAAACGGTTTTCCGCTATGATAGATATACCCGTAACCGTTGCAAACGCGCTTGCTTTGGTTTATGCCTTTATGTTTTTTGACATCCAAAGCCAGGCTGCCAGAAAAGCCACCGAGTATGGCATTGTAACGGAATGCAGCTTTACCATTACGGGCATAATGCTTGTAGTGTTGGTGGCTGTGCAACTGCTTTTATGTATTGTAAGCCGTATTCAGGCTAAAAACGAAAAGCGGTATTCTTAATTTTACGGAGGAAAGTATTCCCATATATTTTCTTCAAAATCGAACCTTCTTCGTTCAAAGTAAAAGGCGTGCAGTTACTGCACGTCTTTTGCTTTTTATAGGGTCCCCAAAAAGTTATTATATTTATTGGGATAATTATTTGCTATTTTTTATATTGTTAAGCAACAGATAAACGCCTATAAGCACCGCCACGGTCGCGGTGATTATGGCAAACATAGCGCCTTGCGGTACTACTGCGCCGAAAAAGCTTACGTCACAGTCCACAACGCCCCGCAGCTCCTCTACCGCAGCGGTAGGTACACCTGCTTTTTTCATGGCATCAAAACAGCCGTTTAGCGCGTGGTTGCGAAGCAACGAAGTGCCGTAGGTACCGGGCAAAAAGGAAATGATCTTTTGCAAGGTGTCGGAAAACTGGGATATGGGCATATACGCGCCGCATATAAAACCGTAGGCAGAGCTTACGATGGTGCCAACAGCAGACATTTGCCCTTGAGAGGTTAAAAATATATTGATAACCGAGGACAAAACCGTGCCGAACATAACAAGCAAGAACACATCCAACAGTATAAGCAAAACATCCGCAAGGCTTAAGTACCAGCCCACCACAGATACATACACAAGACAAAGGCCCGTAGCGGCAAAGCAGATTGTAAACGAAGAAATAAGCGTAGCACAATAATATGCCAGGGATACGGTGGAAGCCTTGACCGGCGAAATGGTAATATCCCGAATACTGCCATTGACCTTGTCCTGTACCATCAGCATATTAGAGCAAAACGGAACCGTAACGCAGGATACTGCCAAAATAGACGAAATAAGCTGACCGCCCACACAGCCGTCGATAAGGCTTTTATCAAAGCTTTGTCCTTCAGGCAACACGGTGGAAAAGCTTTCTCTGTACACATTACCCAAAAAAGTGGCATAAAGCATTAAAAGGATGGCCGGCGTTATAAGCGAGGTAAAAAACAGCCCTTTATCTTTAAAAAACAGCTTTACGTTGCGTTTAAGCAAGGCTTTGAATTCACACATCAGCCCTCACCTCCTGTCAACTTTTTGCCCGTTACAGCCAAAAAGACATCGTCCATCTTTCCCTTGGTTATCTCGTAGTCCTTAAACAACATAGGATGCTTTACAATAAGCGCAGTTGCGTCGGCGGTATTGGCTACGGTAAGCCTATATCCGTCACGAACGGGAACATAGCTCACACCAAGGGGCTCAAGCGCCGACTTGTCAACTCCGTAGACCGTAACAAAGTCACCGGTGTATTTATTTTTAAGCTGAAGAGGTGTACCCTCTGCCGCTATCTCGCCGCTGTCAAGTATAACCACATAGTCGGCCTCTGCCGCTTCCTCCATATAATGGGTGGTGAGAAAGACCGTCATATTATCCTTGCGGCGCAAGCTTGCCACAACATCCCAAAGTATGCGCCTTGTTTGGGGGTCAAGCCCCGTTGTGGGCTCGTCAAGCACAAGAATATCCGGGCGATGTACTAACGCGCGGGCAATATCTATGCGCCGCCGTTGCCCGCCCGAAAGCTTGCCCACGGTGCGCTTTAGCAGATCGCCAAACTCCAAAAGCTGCGCCAGCTCTGACAAGCGGTCATCAAAAGCCTTGCCTTGTATGCCGTACAAGGCGGCACGGTTTTGCAGGTTATCCTTTACGGTAAGCGCCTTATCCAAAACCGAGCCTTGAAAAACCACCCCAAGCTTGCTTTTGGCAGAGTTCAAGTCGGTGTTTCCGTCAATAACCACGGTGCCGTCATCCCGCGGGAGCTGACCGCACATAATATTGATGGTGGTGGATTTACCCGCACCGTTTACGCCGAGGAAAGCGAAAAGCTCGCCCCGCTTAACGTTAAAGCTTAAGTTGTTTACGGCCTTAACATCGCCAAAGCTTTTGCAAAGCCCCTTTATCTGTATAATGTTATCCATAAAAATCAACACTCCGCTTAAATTAGTGGTATAGATATATATTAGCACCGTAAAACAACTATGTCAATATCGTATTCGCTATTGACAAAAAGGCTTTGAGATGTTATAACTCGGTTGTCACACAAGTAAATTTTTGTCCGTTTTGGGGAATACTTGATAAAAGGTGTTTCTCTCTTTTGCTTATGCCCAAAACGGAATTAAGCTTGTGTGACAACAACAGAGGAAATGCTTTTTAGTGTGTTCCTTTGTTGGAGCACACTTTTTTTATTTTTGCGGAGGGACAAAATAATGAAACGATTAACAGCAGCGATTTTTGTTTTGATGATGTGCTTAAGTCTTTTTGCCTGCGGCGACGTTGAGGAAAGCAAAAAAAGCGACAGCAATACCGACCCCGACAACAAACTTTTATGGAACATTAACGATAACGGTACCCTTACCGTAAGCTGCAAGGGCAAGCTGTGGTCAGAGGAGCAGGCAAGCGCACCATGGGCAGAACGCGCCACGGAGATAAAAACAGTAGTTATAGAAGAGGGCGTAACCGTAATACCAAACAACGCCTTTAAAGACTGCGTTAATTTAACAAGCGTAAGTATACCCGTAAGCGTTGTGGCTGTTGGGGACTATGCGTTTTATAACTGCCCCAAGCTTATCGACGTAGTGTACTACGGTACCGAGCATCAGTGGAGCAGTATAGATATAGGCGCACACAACGGTGTGTTTACAGGCGACTCTACCACCGATACCGACACCACCACAAGCACCACTGTCAGCGAGACAGAGTCCCAAGCGCCCCACGAAAGCTCTTCTGTATACGATGACTATGATTTCAGCATTGACATAACCGTTAGCCACCACGTTGAAATAGAGGTTAAGGACTACGGCATTATTAAGCTTGAGCTTGACCCAAGCTACGCACCCATAACCGTTGATAACTTTATTACCTTGGCAAAGGAAGGCTTTTATGACGGCCTTACCTTCCACCGCATTATAGAAGGCTTTATGATTCAAGGTGGCGACCCCAAGCACAACGGCACAGGCGGCAGCGATACACCTATATTGGGTGAGTTTTCGAGTAACGGTATAGAAAACGACCTGTCCCACAAGCGAGGTGTCATCTCTATGGCGCGCAGTCAGCTTCCCAACAGCGCAAGCAGTCCGTTCTTTATCTGCCACGCAGTCAGCGTCTTTCTTGGCGGTCAATATGCCGCGTTCGGCTGGGTGACCGAGGGTATGGAGGTTGTGGACGCTATTGCTGAAACGGCAACTCCCATCGACTCAAACGGCACTATAGTTTATGAAGAACAGCCCGTTATTACAAAGATAACGGTCATAGATTAAAAAAAAGGGGGGGCACCCCCCTTTTTTTTGTTAATCGGTAAATATCTGCACCCAGATATTGCCCTTTGCTGAATAACCCACGCCCAACTTTTTAAAGGAAGTGCCCAATATATTGGCACGGTGACCTGCGCTTGTCATCCAGGCCGAAACCACCGCGGCGGCATCGGTATAACCCTTGGCAATGTTTTCACCCATATATCCGTAGCTTACGCCAAAGGACTTAAGCATTTGGGCAGGAGTGCCGTAGCTTGGGCTGGTATGGGAAAAATATCCCCGTGCCGCCATATCGTCTGCTTTGGCTTGGGCAACGGCGCAAAGCTCGGCAGAAAGGCTTAAGCCGGAAAGCCCGTTTTGTGTGCGCTGACTGTTGGTATGCTGTAGCACGGCGCGGGCGGGAGCGCCGCCGTATTCTGCCGTTTCTCCGTCGGGGACGGTCAGCACATCGCCGGGATATATAAGATTAGGGTTTTTAACCTGACGGTTGGCATCGATAAGCTTGTAAAAGTCAACGCCGTACTGTTTTGAAATTTTCCAAAAGCTGTCACCGGATTTAACCGTATAATCCCAGGCGGCGGCGCTTAAGGTAAAGCCTGCCGCCAGCAACAAAGCAAGGGCTACGGCAAGGCATTTTCTAAATGTTTTCATAATATATAATACCTTTCGTCTTTTGTTTTTTTGAGGGCAAAGCTGTTTTGCCCGTTTTTATTTTGCTACACAAAAGACCGTCGATACAAACAAAAAATACATAAAGCCCAAAATAAGCGCCCCTGCTTAACTGTAAAAAACTTTAAGATCAAAACTCTTGTAAAACATTACGATACATGGTAAAATAGAACAAAGCAGAGGTGATATTTTTGGAAGAAAAAACTAAAAAAGTGCGTATTTGGGAGCTGGATGCTTTCCGCGGGTTGTGCATATTGGGCATGATTTTTGTGCATGTTATATGGGATCTGGACAACGTATTTTTGCCGGATTTTACGCCACCCGCCATATACAGGGTTTTAATTGATTACGGCGCATTGCTGTTTATTACTCTTTCCGGGGTTTGTGTTACTTTAGGCAGCAGAAGCATAAAACGCGGGCTTATTGTACTTGCCGCGGCCGAGCTGGTAACCGTTGCGTTTTTGATGTTAGAGCCCTTGGGACTTGGCAGCTTTTTTCCTGTTTGGTTTGGTATTTTGCATCTTTTGGCAGTTTGTATGCTTTTGTATCCTCTGTTTAAAAGACTTCCTGTTTGGGCCGTATTCGTATTGGCTGTGGCTTTTATCGTCTTGGGCTTTTATATGGAGGATATAACAGTTGACTTTAAGCCCCTTTTGGTTTTGGGCTTTCATACAAATGTTTTAATGTCGGACTATTTCCCCTTGTTTCCCAATTTGGGATGGTTTTTGCTGGGCTCGGTGGCAGGCAAGCTTATATACAAAGAAAAAACAAGCCTGTTTCCCCGTTTTCCCTACAAGAACCCCGTGTGTCGCTTTTTGATGTTTTGCGGCAGACAGTCGCTTTTTATTTATGTACTGCATCAACCCATAGTATACGCGGTGCTTATGTTAATATACGGATAAAAGTTTAACGGCTCGCAAATCGAGCCGTTCAGACTGCTGACAAAGGCACAGAACACGAAAAAATAAATAATATCATTCGTATTTGCCAAGTTGATGACAAGGTTTGTCATCAACTTGTAACGGCTCGATTTACGAGCCGTTTTTATTTCAAAAAGCAGTCATACTTCTTGGGGTGGTTTGTCGAAATTTCCCTACACAAAACACTTGCAATTATTGGTAAAATATGGTAAAATAT
>JAZUQW010000006.1:0-4631 GCA_045605905.1 Eubacteriales bacterium | reverse complement strand
TGCTTTCATCATCCAACTGCTCTCCCGTACTATCAAATGCGGAATCAGAATTAGAAGAACCGCTACCTCCCGATTCGGTTGTACCTTCAATCACTAATGAGTTGTTCCCTTCATCACTTTCGCGAGAATCGTTGCCCGCCGTGCCTATACACACTAGTATGGTAATCACTATCGCTAAAACAACGACCACTATGATTGCAAGCTTTTCAAATTCATATAACCTGTTTTTGTTATTCAAATTTGTTGACATTTCTCGCCTCCTGAACCTTCAACGGATATTTGTAAAGGGCGGGCTGTATTTGAAGCCCGCCCCAAAACAATTAATTATTCTGCCAATTTTTTAAGTTGAGCATACTTATCTTTAGCGCATTTTTCAGCGTTTTCAAAAAGAACAGCTGCTCTATCGGGGAATGCGATACCCAAAGAGCTATAACGAGTTTCGGTCTTAATAAAGTCTTGATAATTCGTTGTAGGCTCTTTAGAATCAAGAACAAAGGGATTAGCGCCTTCTGCAGTGCGACGAGGATCAAAACGGAAGGTGTGCCAATAACCTGCAGCAACAGCCGCCTTGGTTTCAAGCATACTGGTGCCGAGGCCCTTCTTTATACCATGGTTGATACAAGGAGCATAGCCAATAACTATAGAGGGGCCCTTGTAGCTTTCTGCTTCATTGATAGCCTTGATGCACTGATTATAATCAGCGCCCATTGCAACCTGTGCAACGTATACATAACCATAAGACATTGCAATTGCTGCAAGATCCTTCTTCTTGGTACCCTTACCGTTAGCTGCAAACTGTGCAACAGAGCCGATAGGAGTAGCCTTAGAAGCCTGACCGCCGGTGTTAGAATATACTTCGGTGTCAAAGACAAATATATTGATATCTTCGCCGGAAGCAAGTGCGTGGTCCAAACCACCAAAGCCGATATCATAAGCCCAACCGTCGCCACCAAATATCCAAACGGACTTCTTAACAAAGAGGTCGCTCATAGCAAGAGCTTTTTCGCAATCGGGCGCGCAGGTAGCGCATTTTTCTTTAGCAGCTTTGATTGCGTCAATCAAAGTCGCAGATGCAGCTTTAGAAGCCTCACCTTCATCTTTAACTTCGAGCCATGCTTTTGCAGCAGAAGAAAGCTTTTCGCATTCAGATTCTGCAAACTTTTCGATTATTTCTATAAGCTTTGCGCGTCTGGTGCGAATAGCTGTAGCCATACCAAGGCCGTATTCAGCATTATCTTCAAACAAAGAGTTAGCCCAAGCAGGACCATTACCTTGTTTGTTGGTGGTATAAGGTGTTGCGGGTGCAGAGCCACCCCAAATGGAAGAACAGCCTGTAGCATTAGCTATGAGCATTCTGTCGCCATAAAGTTGGGTTATAAGCTTTGCGTAAGGAGTTTCACCACAGCCGGGACAAGCGCCGGAGAACTCAAGCAAAGGCTGCTTGAACTGACTACCCTTAACTGTTTCCTGCTTAAATTTAGCAAGAACATTTTCGTCGTCACAATATTTGTAGCTGAGCTCAAAATACTTCTGTTGATCAAGTTGTGTATCTGTCGCTGTCATAGCAAGAGCCTTTTCACCCTTGCGACCGGGGCATACCTGTGCGCAAGAACCACAACCAACACAGTCGAGCACAGATACGGTAACACCGAATTTATAGCCAGGCATGCCTGTCATAGCTGTAAGCTTCATTTCAGGATAGTTTTCTGATTCAGCATCGGTCATTGCAACAGGCCTTATAGCTGCATGAGGGCATACATAAGAGCAGAAGTTACACTGAATACAATTTTCAGGGATCCAAGCAGGAACATCAACCGCTACGCCACGCTTTTCAAACGCAGAACTACCCTGAGGGAATGTACCGTCAGCAGCGTCTGCAAAAGCGGAAACGGGAAGATCATCGCCCTTCTGGCCGTTAACAGGCGTAAGAATATTTTTAACAAAGTTAGCAAGTTCAGGTCTTGCATTAATTTCCGCATCTGCAACATCTGCATCAACAGCGTTTGCCCACGCTGCGGGAACATCAATCTTAACAGCAGCGGTAGCACCTGCATCTATTGCAGAATAGTTCATTTGAACAACCGCTTCGCCCTTCTTAAAGAAGCTCTTGTAAGCAGCTTCCTTCATGTACTTGATTGCATCTTCGGAAGGAATAATATTGGCAAGATTAAAGAACGCGCTTTGAAGAACAGTATTGGTTCTACCACCCAAGCCAAGGCCACGAGCAATTGTAATAGCATCAACGGTATAGAAATTAACATTCTTAGTTGCTATATCACGCTTTGCTTTTGCAGGAAGATTCTTTTCAAGTTCTTCTGCAGACCACTGACAATTCAAAAGGAAGGTTGCGCCATCCTTAAGGTCGCCTGTAATGTCATACTTATTAATATAGGAAGGGTTATGACAAGCTACAAAGTCAGCTTGAGAAACATAATAAGTAGAACGAATGGGCTTGTCGCCGAAGCGAAGGTGAGATACAGTAATACCGCCGGACTTTTTAGAGTCGTATGCGAAATATGCTTGAATATATTTATCAGTATGGTCGCCTATAATCTTAATAGAATTCTTGTTTGCACCAACAGTACCGTCGGAACCAAGACCCCAGAACTTACAGGAAACCGTACCGTCGGGAGTAGTGCTTTCCATAGGAACAACGGGAAGAGAAAGGTTGGTAACGTCATCAATTATACCAAGAGTGAAGCCTTCGATGGGTTTTTCTGCATCAAGATTTGCGTACACAGCCTTAATGCATGCAGGCGTTGTATCTTTAGAACCAAGACCGAAACGGCCACCGATAACCAATGCGTTTTCGAACTCAGTGCCTTTGAGAGCGCTAACAACATCGAGATAGAGAGGTTCTGCTAAAGAACCGGGTTCCTTTGTACGATCAAGAACAGCAATCTTTTTAACTGTCTTGGGAATAGCATTAACAAACGCATCAATAGCGAAAGGACGGTACAGTCTAACCTTAAGCAAACCTAACTTTTCACCTTTAGCGTTAAGATAATCGATGGTTTCTTCAATTGTATCGCAAACAGAACCCATCGCTATTATAATCTTATCAGCGTCTGCTGCGCCGTAATAGTTAAAGAGCTTATAGTCAGTACCGATCTTTGCATTAACCTTATCCATATATTCCTGAACGATTGCAGGAACAGCATTGTAATAAGGGTTGCAAGCTTCTCTTGCTTGGAAGAAAATATCAGGGTTTTGAGCAGAGCCTCTGAGAACAGGATGTTCGGGATTAAGAGCGCGTTCTCTGAACGCATTGATAGCATCCCAATCAACCATTTCAGCGAGGTCATCATAATCCCAAGCTTCCACCTTTTGAATTTCATGAGAAGTTCTGAAACCATCAAAATAGTGAAGAACGGGAACTCTGGATTTTATAGCTGCCAAATGCGCAACAGCACCAAGATCCATTACTTCTTGAACATTGTTAGCGCAAAGCATAGTAAAGCCTGTCTGACGGCAAGCCATAACGTCGGAATGATCACCGAAAATGTTGAGCGCATGAGAAGCAACGCAACGTGCAGAAACGTGGATAACACCGGGAAGCAATTCACCGGCGATCTTATACATATTAGGAATCATCAGGAGCAAACCCTGAGAAGCTGTGTAAGTAGTTGTAAAAGCACCTGCAGAAAGCGAACCGTGAACAGTGCCTGCTGCGCCGCCTTCAGACTGCATCTCTACTACTCTAACCTGCTGACCGAATATGTTCTTTCTGCCATCTGCTGACCACTTATCAACATACTCTGCCATAGGAGAAGAAGGAGTGATGGGATAAATACCGGCAACTTCGGTAAACGCGTAAGATACATGAGCCGCCGCGGTGTTGCCGTCCATTGAAATTTTCTTTCTGAGCATTTTTCAAATTACCTCCGTATAATTTTCTTGTTCATTATAGCACTTTTTTTTCACCATGTAAATATATATTTTTATTTTTTTAAGTAAATTTCTTCAAAAAATTATTTTAATTGCAAAATGAGTGCAAGCAAATAATTTTAAACACTTGAAAATATCAAAATTTATGTTATAATGTAGGTGGTATATTTTAAAATTGGCATAAAGCGTATTGGAGGTGAACCCCTATATGGTAAATATTGTGTGTTCTGCGGCCGTAAGCGGAATTGATGGTTTTCTTGTTTCCGTCGAAAGCGTTTATGCCTCCAATATGAGAGAAAAAATGGAAATTATCGGGTTGCCCGATACTGCCATAAGAGAAGCCGAAGGTAGAATCAGAGGCGCCGCAGCAAGTTCCGGGATTCCTCTAATGCACGGTGTGTTAACAGTAAATTTAGCACCTGCATCTCAAAAGAAAGAAGGTACCGGGTTTGACCTACCCATTTTACTTTCTGTAATCGACACAGATAAAATCGGTAGTATATACTTGGGTGGAAAGTGTTTTGTTGGCGAGTTGTCCCTTACCGGTGAAATTCGTCCTGTTTGCGGAATACTATCAATGGCGCTCGCCGCGAAAGAAGCAGGATTTCAAGAGATTTACGTTCCGGCGGCAAATGCGGCGGAAGCATCTATCGCAAGAGGTATTAATGTTATACCCGTCAACAATCTCAAAGAGCTTTTCTTACACTTAAAGGGGATAGAAATTATCGAACCCAAAAAGCTTT
>JAZUQW010000005.1:0-6622 GCA_045605905.1 Eubacteriales bacterium | reverse complement strand
ATGCTGACCTTTTTCCTGCCGTTCTTCATAGGCTCAAACTTAACAACGCCGTCAGACAAAGCGAAAAGTGTATCATCCTTGCCGATGCCTACGTTTGTGCCGGGGTGGATTTTGGTGCCGCGCTGACGAACAAGAATGTTGCCTGCGAGAACGAACTGACCGTCTGCTCTTTTAGCACCGAGACGCTTAGACTCGGAATCTCTGCCGTTCTTAGTGGAACCAACGCCCTTTTTATGTGCAAAAAACTGTATGGATATTCTAAGCATTTCAACTACTCCTTTACAAGAATATTTTGCGGGTACTCTACCGACAGCGCCACCAACTCTTGCTTGAAAGCGCCTATGATATCACTTGCGGTGGCATTCTCTTCCGTTACGTAAAACTCGATAGCGCCGTTTTTTTCATCAACCGAAGTTGTTGAGGATATACCGAAAGTGTTTTCAATCAAATTAACCGTCAGCATAGTCATAGAGCTGACAGCGGCACAAACAATATCCTGCCCTGCGGGGGCATAACCTGCGTGCCCTTCTATTTTAAAGCCGGTGTGTACCGCACCTCGCCCGAAAAATGAAGCGGTTACCATAAACTATGCTATGGAAACTATCTGAAGCTTTGTATAAGGCTGTCTGTGACCCATACGCTTCTTTTCGTTTTTCTTGGACTTATAGCGCATGATGTGAAGTTTCTTACCCTTGCCGTTTTTAACAACATTGGCAGTAACCTTGCAGGCAACTGTGGGAGTACCTACAACAAAACCGTCTGCGCCGGAAAATGCAAGTACCTTGTCGAAGGTATAGGTTGCGCCTTCTTCAATGTCAAGCTTTTCAACGTAAATGATGTCGCCTTCGCTGACTTTGTACTGCTTCCCGCCTGTTTCGATAATTGCAAACACGAAAAGCACCTACCTTTCTTTTATGTCTCGCTGTCCGAGGGCGGCACCGAAAAACGGCGCACTTAAAGAGCCCACTACACGCGGCGTTAACAAGTGTAGCATAAAAAACTTGCCGTGTCAATAGTTTTTTTGCTTTTATTCTAATTTTGTATATTTAAAAGCGCTTTAGAGCACCAACCGTAAACATAATTACCGCTTACGGCCTTACCCCAACACATTACCCAGTCCCCGTAGGATTCGATATCCACTGCCACTATCCTTGTTCCTTCATAGAAGGCATCAACTGTTCCGTAGCTCTTACCGGGCCCCGAACGGACATTAAGCCTTGTGCCGCCGCAATTTACGGTTGCACTGTAACCGCAACCAACGGTAAACTCCGCCGTTTTGCCCATATACATAATGCGTACATTATGGATACCCGGTGTACCGTCGTAGCCGCTTACGGAATATCCGTTGATAACGGTGCTTTTACCGTTTTCGTAAACTCCCATTGCCATAAGCCCATCAAGGGAAAGGGACTGTCCCACAGTATAGCTGCGTTTACCGGGCAGTGAAACAATAGAAAGCTCGGAAAGCCTCGGCTCCTCCACCTGGACTGTAAAGGACACAAGCTTGCCGCGACAAGCCACGGTGATAAGCTTTACACCCACGCTGTCTTCAAAATCGGTATAGCTGTATCTTCTTACAAGACGGCTTTGACCGCCCGTATATGTAACGGAAAGCATAAAGCCCTCCATATTGAACTGCTCGCCCACACGGTAATTAAGCTTATAAGGCGGAGACAGTATATTCAAACGCGCCACCGCATTGGCGGGCAAGCGCCCTTCGGCACCCGATGCATAGCGCAGTATTTGGGTTGCATCCCCTACCGTAACATTGCCGTCGCCGTCCACATCTGCCGCCTGTTTTTCGGTATCTGTCAAAGCGACGCCTTCATTGGATACATAGTTAAATATCAGCTCTCCGTCAGCGGCGGTAACAACGCCGTCGCCGTTAACATCGCCCTTGTTGTAGGCGGTGGCAGAAATAGGCAACAGCATAACAAATGCCAAAACAAGGGCCGTTAATTTGTGTATTGCCTTTTTCATTTTTTACCCCCTGTCGCCCATTGCGTGAAGTGCCGCCAAGGCATCGCCCAAGCCGCCCACCGCATCTATCAGCCCTTCGGCAACCGCACCTGCGCCATCAAGGACTGTTCCTATATCCGTGGTCATCTCATCGGTGGAAAGCATAAGCTGTTTTATGCGCTGTGCCTTTGCCGACGAGTTTTTAACAATAAAATCTATAATCCTATCCTGCATACGCTCAAAATATGCAAAGCTTTGAGGCACACCTATAACCAAGCCGTTTGTCCTTACGGGATGTAAGGTCATAGTCGCCGACGGCACAATAAACGAGCGCTTTGCCGCCACCGCCAAGGGTACACCTATGGAGTGCCCGCCCCCAAGTATAAGTGACACCGTGGGCTTTTTCATACCCGCTATAAGCTCCGCTATGGCAAGCCCCGCCTCTACATCCCCGCCAATGGTGTTGATAAGCACCAACAAGCCCTTAACTGCGGGGCTTTCCTCCGCCGCCACAAGAGTGGGAATACACTGCTCATACTTGGTGGATTTTGCGCCTGCAGGTGCCTCGCAATGGCCCTCTACCTGCCCGGCAATTATAAGGGCGTGTATCAACGAGCCGCCGCTTTCCATAGTAACACTGCCAAACTCCCCTGCTCTGTCCGCCGCACGCTCGGGGGCGGCAGGGGGTACGCCTGCGTCGTCTTTTTCGTTACGGAACATATTAAAGCCACTCCTTTATTTTTACAAGCTGTGACTTATTATGACCGTTTTTTTATATTTTAACACAGGCGCGCCGCTTTTTCAAGACAAAAGTATATGTGCTTCGCCGCGATTACCCATAAAGCCCCAATCACCCCAAGAAGTCTGACGGCTTCTTGGGGATCCCGACAAAAAAGCCGATGCTTGACACATCGACTTTTGTGATACAAAAAACCTTTGGAGCCACCCTTATTTTGGTTCAGGCAATTCCCAGTTAAAGTCTCCTATTTCAATATTATCCCATTGCTCATCGCTGCCTGTATAATCCACTGTGGTGAGAGACGGGCAGTCATAGAACGCAAAGGCCCCAATAGAAGTAACACTATGGGGTATGGTTATGCTTGTAAGATAATCGCAGCCGCTGAACGCATCTTCCCCAATAGAAGTAACGCAATTGCCTATGGTAACGTTTATAAGGAAATCGTTATCGTAGAACGCAGCTGAACAAATTTTATAATGTTCGCCGACATAGTCATTTGGCAAGATTATTGTGGCATCGTTACCGTTGTAGTGAGTTAAATATGCACTTTCTGAACAAACATAAAAGCCATAATCACCAATGGTTATGATTTTACTTGCTCCACCATGTACCTCCACTGCATAATAGGCAACGCTGCCATGATTTGTGGATTGTTTTTCTATATCAAGCGAGGAGCGATTAACTACCTCTATTAATCCGTAGCAGAAGGCAAACGCATCGTCACCAATATAAGTAACGCTACTGCCGATAGTTATGCTTCTGAGAAAACAACAAGAGTTAAACGCACTTCCATCAATAGATGCAACGCTATCCGGCACAACATATAATCTATCAGTCTTTCTGGGCGGATAACACATCAAATTGGTTTTCTCTTCATTATACAAGACACCGTCAACGGAACAGTACCGCTGATTAGCGTTATCAACATATATATTTACAAGAGACGAGCAACGTGAAAACGCCCCTTCACCAATAAAAGTAACGCCATCGGGAATAATTACACTTGCAAGAGAAGAGCACTTTCTAAACGCACATTTGCCGATAGAAGAAACGCTGTCGGGGATGTTTACGCTTGCAAGAGAAGAGCATTCGTTAAACGCCCAGTTTCCGATAGAAGAAACACCGTTGGGAATGGTTATACTTGTAAGGGCGTAACAGTTAGCGAACGCTAAATCCCCAATAGAGACAACACTGTCGGGAATGGTTATACTTGTAAATGAATCGCAGTAAGCAAACGCATTTTCCATAATAGAAGTAACGCCGTTTTCTATTGTTACCTTTTTAATTTCATCCTTGCTTTCATACCACGGAACATCAACAGGTATATAATCCTCCATTGCACCGTTGCCGGATATGGTTAAAACACCGTTGTCTATTCTCCAAGTAACGCCTGCTTCGCCGGGCGTGTCATTCGGTTGTTCCGAATCCGATGGATTTTCACCAAAGAATATTACCGCAGAAAGCAGATTTTCATTATAGCTACCTATTTCGACCGTCCACCACTGCTCTGCACTGCCAATATAATACACATTGATAAGAGCATCGCAAAGGTCGAATGCATAGTCCCCTATAGAAGTAACGCCACCGCCGATGGTTATGCTTGTTAGGGAAGTGCATTTTTTAAACGCATAGTCCCCAACAGAAGTAACGCTGTCGGGAATAGTAATGCTGACAAGGGAATCGCAATAGGAGAATGCAGCGTCCTCGATATAAGTAACGCTGTTGGAAAAAGTAACGCTTTCAAGGGATGAGCACAAAGAGAACGCATAGTCCCCGATGGAAGTAACGCTGTTTCCGATGGTTATGCTTGTAAGGTGTTCACAAGAATAGAACGCCTTTTTCATAATAGAAGTGACGCCGTTTTCTATTATTACCGTTTTAATTTCATCCTTGCTTTCATACCACGGAACATCGGCAGGTATATAATCCTCCATTGCACCGTTGCCGGATATGGTCAAAACACCGTTGTCAATTTTCCAAGTAATACCTTCTTGGACAGGTGTGTCCGAATCCGATGAATTTCCATCTTCGAATATTACCGAAGAAAGCAGATTTTCATTATTGCTACCTATTTCAATACTGCCCCACTGCTCCGCATTGCCTGTATAATATGCGGTGACAAGAGCATCACAGCCGTAGAACGCATAGTCCCCAACAGAAGTAACGCTGTCGGGTATGGTTATGCTGACAAGGGAATCGCAGCCGTAGAACGCTTCCATCCCGATACAAGTAATACCGTTGGGGATGCTTACGCTTTTAAGGTTATAGCAATCAGAAAACACAAAGTCCCCAATGAAAGTAACGCCGTCCTCTATTATTGCCGTTTCAATTTCGTCTCTTCTGCTATACCATGGAGTATCGGTAGCCATATGATCACTCATTGCATCGTTGCTGGAAATGGTCAAAACGCCGTTGTCTATTTTCCAAGGAGTGTCGTCTTCGACATCTAATATATATTCACCGCTTTCTTCGGAAGAGAAGTTTTTATCGCTTATCTCTTCGGACAAGACTTGCTCGTTATCTTCCTCTGTTTCAGACTCTACAGCCATCGAGCTAACTTCAACCGTGCCGCTTTCGGACATTTCGTTTTCACCGATTTGTGACAGTTCTTCTTCACTGTTGACTTCTGTAAGCACGGTTTGTTGTGACTGTTTTTTAGCACCATCGTCATCCTTGCCCAACAGCAATATTGTGATAATGCCTGCACCGATTATTAAAAATGTTAATACAAAGGGCAAAATCCAAGCCTTGCCTTTTTTAGGGGTTTGCTTTTGCGGAGTTTCTTTTTGAGGTGCGTCAGTGGCAGATTTATTTACATACACCGTATTATCGGCACTTAATTTATCGTTTTGTGCTTGCTTAACGTCGGGCTTGTTTTCACTGCGGTTTATAGTAACCGTTTCTTCCGCTGTTGCTTTTGCAGCAGAATTTACCGCAGGTACTGCTGCTACTGCTTGCCTTGCGGTAAGTGCCGCTTTAAACTCGGCAGCGGTGGCAAACCTATCGGCAGGGTTGAAAGCAATCGCCTTCATAACCGCCGCTTTAATGGCAGGACTGCCGTTTTTGGGTGGCGGCAAAGGCTCGCCCCTTAAACGGCGCATATTTGCCATTTCCGTTTCTTCGGGGGTGGGGGTTGCGGGCGGCAAGGGAATAAAGGGCAAACGGCGCTCGTTAAGCAACCAATACAGCACCATACCAAGGCAGTATATATCGCCCCTATTATCGCTGGGGGCACCGTTGTATACCTCCGGCGCTATGTATGTGGGAGTACCCACCCGGGTAGCACGAGTAGCGTGGTCCATTACCCGAGCAATACCGAAGTCGCCCAGCTTATAGTCGCCATATCTGCCCACAAAAATATTATGCGGTTTTATATCGCGGTGCACAATGTTCTCTTTTTCGCACAAGATAAGAGCGTTGCATATATCCGCACCTAATTTCACTGTCTCTTCCGCCGACAGGGGGTTTTGATTATAATATTGAGGCAGAGGGGTACACAGCTCCATACGTATAAGGATATCCCAACCCGGCATATCCTTTTTCGGTATGAGCATATGATCTTCGTAGCTGACGATATTGGAGTTACCCCTGAATTTACGCATAAGCTTAAACTCGGAAATTACCCTATCGGTCATACCCTTTAATATTGAGGTTATGCCCTCGTCGTCATAGCCTTCGCCTTTATACTGCATATATTCGTCTTTGGATTGTGGGATAGAAACCACCTTAAGTGCGGAATAGAAATCCTCGTCATCATCCAGCTTGCGTATTTTATACACCTTGCTGAAGCCGCCGGAGCCTATCTGCTCTAATGTTTCCCAACCTTCCCAAAATATATTATCTGCCAAAGCCTTCACCCCTTTAACTGTAATACTCAAACATTATAACACACATTTTAACAAAAAGGAATAGATAACGTAAAAA
>JAZUQW010000004.1:0-3138 GCA_045605905.1 Eubacteriales bacterium | reverse complement strand
TATACTACGGCAGATAAGCTGTATTTCGAGCCTCTAACGCCCGAAGATGTGATGAATATTATAGAGTTTGAAAAACCCGAGGGCGTTATTGCTTCCTTGGGTGGGCAAACGGCAATTAATCTCGCAGAACCTCTTATGAAGCGCGGCGTGAAAATTGTTGGAACGGATTGTGATGCAATTGAACGCGCAGAAAATAGAGATAGCTTTGAAAAAATTCTGAAAGAATTAAATATACCTCAACCTAAAGGCAAGGCTGTTACAAAGATTCAGGACGGAATTGATGCAGCGGCAGAAATCGGGTATCCTGTGCTTGTGCGTCCAAGTTTTGTACTGGGCGGTAGAGCTATGCAAATAGTAGGCAATGAAGAACAGCTACGACACTATTTAAAAACCGCTGTAGAAATCGACGAAGATAAACCTGTTTTGGTAGATAAATACCTTGAAGGTAAAGAGGTTGAAGTTGATGCAATATGTGACGGTACAGATGTTTTTGTTCCCGGAATTATGGGGCTTGTAGAACGCACAGGTGTCCACAGCGGTGACTCTATCAGTGTGTATCCTACCTTTAGTATTTCAGATAAAGTAAAAGGTGTTATTTTACAATACGCAAAGAAGCTTGGTTTAGGGATTGGTATTGTAGGGCTTTATAATATACAGTTTATTGTTGATAAGGACGAAAATGTATATATCATAGAAGTAAACCCCCGTTCTTCCAGAACTGTACCTTTCCTTTCTAAATCTACGGGCTATAATCTTGCGGATATAGCAACCGAAGTAATTATGGGTAAAACCTTAAAAGAACAGGGTATTTTTGGTATATATCCCGATGAAAAAAAGCGTTGGTATGTAAAGGTGCCAGTTTTTTCTTTCAATAAAATTCGCGGTTTGGATGCGTATCTTTCTCCTGAGATGAAGTCAACGGGTGAAGCTATCGGTTATGATAATAAGCTTAACAGAGCGCTTTACAAAGCTTTGCAGGCTTCCGGTATGCATTTGCAAAATTATGGTACCGTGTTTGCTACTATTTGTGACAAAGATAAGGAAGAAGCTTTGCCCTTAATCCGTAGGTTTTATAATCTTGGTTTTAATATTCAAGCCACAGAAGGAACAGCAAAGTTTTTAAAAGCAAACGGAATAAGAACGCATATACTTAAAAAAATCGGTGATGGAAGCAATGAGATATTGGATGCTTTAAGACAAGGGCATATAGCTTATGTTATTAATACACGTGATTTGGGAACAACAGGTAATATAAGCGACGGCTACGAAATTAGGTGTGCGGCCATAGAGAATAACGTAACGATTTTTACCGCGCTTGATACTGTACGGGTTTTGCTTGATGTTCTTGAAGAAACAACTCTTTGTATATCCACTATAGATTCTTAAGGAGTTTATTTATGAAGCAAAGTATGTTTTCGATCTTGGAGAATAAACTTATTGCTCCAAGCGTTTACAGAATGAGGCTAAAGGGCGATATTTCTGATATTACCGCTCCCGGTCAATTTATAAATATAAAACTGGATGGGTTCTACTTAAGACGTCCGATTTCGGTATGCGATGTAGGAGAAAATACCGTTACGATAATATACAAGGTGGTAGGTAGAGGTACTCAAGTGTTGAGTGAACTTTATGAAGGAAGGCTCGATATCCTTACCGGCCTTGGCAACGGCTACGACCTATCTTGTTCAGGTGACACTCCGTTGCTTGTTGGTGGCGGCGTTGGCGTTCCGCCGTTGTATTTACTTGCAAAACGTTTAAGATCAGAAGGAAAGACGCCAACGGTTATTCTCGGGTTTAACACAATAGACGAAATCTTTTATAAAGACGAGTTTAAGCAACTCGGGTGTAATGTGATTGTAACCACAGTAGACGGTACTTTTGGGATAAAAGGTTTTGTTACTGATGCTATGCAGGACCTTGAATATAGTTATGTTTATACCTGTGGACCCGAACCGATGCTTAAAGCGGTTTATAATGTTAGCTGCACAAGCGGACAATTCAGTTTTGAAGAGCGTATGGGTTGCGGTTTTGGTGCTTGTATGGGGTGTTCATGTAAGACCTTATATGGGAATAAACGCATTTGTCGCGATGGTCCTGTTTTGGTTAAGGAGGAGATAATATGGGGAAGTTAAGCGTTAATCTTTGTGGGATAGAGCTTGATAATCCGATAATTCCTGCCAGCGGTACCTTTGGTTACGGATATGAGTTTGCAGAGCTTTATGATATAAATATTCTCGGCACATTTTCTTTTAAAGGGACTACAAAAGACCCTCGTTTTGGAAATCCCACCCCACGAATTGCTGAATGTACGGCAGGCATGATTAATGCAGTCGGTTTACAGAACCCGGGTGTAGATGCTGTAATTGCCGAGGAACTGCCAAAGCTTAAATCTTGTTTTAATAAAAAAGTTATGGCTAACGTTAGTGGCTTTTCTGTTGAAGACTATGTTTATACGTGTAAAAAATTAGATGCTTGTGAGCAAGTTGGTTGGCTTGAGGTGAATGTCAGTTGCCCGAATGTTCACGGTGGCGGTATGAGTTTTGGTACAGACCCTAAATCTGCTGCCGAGGTAACGCGTGCAGTAAAGTCTGTTGTGACTAAACCGGTGATTATTAAGCTTTCTCCAAATGTTACAGATATTGTAAGCATAGCAAAAGCTTGCGAAGATGCAGGTGCCGACGGTATAAGCTTGATAAACACCCTGCTCGGTATGCGAATCAGTTTGAAAAACAAAAAGCCTATTATTGCTAATACAATGGGTGGTTTTTCCGGCAGTGCTATTTTTCCGGTTGCTTTGCGTATGGTTTATCAAGTTTCTAAAGCTGTAAACATTCCTGTTGTTGGTATGGGTGGTGTGTCATCTGCCGAAGACGTGTTGGAGATGATGCTCGCGGGTGCAACGGCAGTAGAAATCGGTGCGGCAAATTTGATTAATCCTTGTGTTTGTCGTGATATTGTAGAAGAATTACCTGATGTTGCTGAAAAATATGGAATTAATAATTTGTGCGATATAATAGGAGGCGCTCATTAATGGGTAGAGATGTAATAGTTGCTTGCGATTTTCCTAACGCGGAGCAAGTTTTAACTTTTCTTGATAAGTTTGGTGAAAAAAAGCCCTTTGTAAAAATAGGTATGGAG
>JAZUQW010000003.1:0-1928 GCA_045605905.1 Eubacteriales bacterium | reverse complement strand
CCAAAGCAAGGTCCGCAGAAAGCAGTTTTGATAACCGCGCCGCACTCTGCCAAGGTCTTAAGAGCACCCGAACGAATCATCTCTAAATACACGGGTTGGCTTGCGGGATATACGGAAAGCGAGAACGCACCGTTGCCAGTGTTTGCACCCTCAAGTATTTTGGATGCCGCCCAAATATTCTCGTAAATACCGCCTGCACAGCCTGCTATAACGCCCTGCTGTACATGAAGCTTGCCGTCAACAAGCTTATCGGTAAGGCTAAAGTTAACTCTGCCGCCGAAAAGCTCTTCTGCACTTTTTTCGCTTTCCCTTAAAATATCTGCAGGGTTAGCGATAAGCTCTTTAATACTGTAAACGTTTGCCGGGTGGAAGGGTAAGGCTATCATAGGCTCTACCTCGGAAAGGTCAAGCTCTATTATACCGTCATAGTAAGCGGGTTTTTCTATTTTAAGCTCTTTATAATCATCGGCTCTGCCGTGTTTTGCCAGATATTCCTTCACCTTGCAATCAGTCTCCCAAACGGTGGAAAGGCAGGTGGTTTCGGTGGTCATAACATCGATGCCATTACGGTAATCAACGCTTAAAGAGGCTATACCGTCGCCAACAAACTCCATAACCTTATTCTTAACAAAGCCGTTTTTGAACACCTTGCCGATTATTGCAAGTGCCACGTCTTGAGGGCCTACACCGTGACGGGGTGCGCCTGAAAGCACTACCGCAATCTTTTCGGGGCTGTCTATATCATAGGTGCGGCAAAGAAGCTGTTTTACCAACTCGGGACCGCCTTCACCGATTGCCATACAGCCAAGAGCACCGTAGCGGGTGTGGCTGTCGGAGCCAAGTATCATCTTGCCGGGAGCGGCGAAACGCTCACGCATATATTGGTGTATAACTGCGATATGGGCAGGCACAAATATGCCGCCGTATTTTTTTGCCGCGCTTAAACCGAAAACGTGGTCATCCTCATTAATGGTGCCGCCAACAGCGCAAAGGCTGTTGTGACAGTTGGTAAGCACATAAGGTACGGGGAATTTTTCAAGCCCGCCCGCTCTTGCGGTTTGTATGATGCCTACATAGGTTATATCGTGGGATGCCATAGCATCAAAACTTATTTTAAGCTTATCTTCGTTGCCTTTGTTATGCTCTTTGAGTATACGGTAAGACAGGGTGTTTTGGTCGGCGTTTTCCGCAGACATACCCGTTGCGGCATAAAGTTCTTCCGCAGAATTATAAATTTTGCCGCCGTAATAATAACCTTTTTCTATCAAATTCATAATATATTTTCCCCCTTAAATAACAAAATCAAATTCTATGCCGTAGATCTCAACAGTGTCGCCATCCTGTATGCCCGCTTTTTCAAGGGCGTCTATAACACCGCTGTTCTTCAGTACCCGTTGGAAGAACATAAGCGATTCACGGTCATCAAAGTTAACTCCGCCGCAAACGCGCTTGATCCATTCGCCTTCAACGTGGTATACGCCGTCTTCAACCTTAATATCAACGCTTCTGTCGGTATAGTCTATCTCTACCTCTTCAGTGATTTCGCTTTCATAAGTGGTGAGTGGCGGCAAGGTATCAAGGGTTTCGGATACATAGCGCATAAGCTCGTCAATGCCCTGCCCCGTAAGACCCGACATTAAAAACACCTTTTGACCTTTTCGAGCGGCATAGCGCTTGATCTTTGCAAGAATCTCTTTATCATATCCGCTGTCCACCTTGTTGCCCACAAGTATCTGTGGACGGGCGGCAAGATTCGGGCTGTACTTTTTAAGCTCGGCATTGATCTTTTTTATATCGTCCAGCGGGTCTTCTCTTTCCGAAGCGGAAAGATCGAATATATGAAGTATAAGCCGACAACGGTCTATATGCCTTAAGAAATCGTGACCAAGTCCCAAGCCTTCGGAAGCGCCCTCGATAAGTCCGGGGAT
>JAZUQW010000002.1:0-3954 GCA_045605905.1 Eubacteriales bacterium | reverse complement strand
CTCACCAACCTTAAGGCTGTTACTGTCACCTATATCCAAAGCAACAAGGTCTTCCTTCTCTATGGTCAAAACCGCAATATCCGTCATCTCGTCAGAGCCCACAAGAGTAGCGGTATAAGTGGAGTCGTCATAAAACTTAACTTCTATGCTTTTTGCGTTTTCTATTACGTGATGGTTTGTTATAATGTAATAACCGCTTTTGTCATCGTCCTCAAGGGTGTTTGCAACAACAAAACCGCTGCCAAGGCTTACACCTTCCTGTACGTAAAATCCGTTGTTGTACTCTACGGTACAAAGTATACTTACACAGGCGGGCGCACAGTGGTCATACAGTTCTACAAGGCTGTCAAAGTTCTCTTCGGGTATGGGGTTAACATTGCTATCATCAGGAGTAGGTGTAACCGTTACACGCTCGGGTACAGAGTCCACCTCGTTTTCTTTTTGGGCGTTACCTTTGTTTTTTGTGTCAGAATCGTCCGCCAATACCTCCGAAGCCCCTGCACCTTGTCCGTTGTCATTCGCGTCTTCCTTAAGCTCACCAAGTAAAAACCAAATGCCAAGCCCTATACAAGCCACCAGCAGTACTGCCACAAGGGAGGCAAGCACTATTGTTGCAACGGATTTTTTTGGCGGTGGCGGGCTGTGGCGTACGGGCGTGCCGCAGTAAGGAGAGCCGTTGGGAGTATAGCCGGTATACGCGCCCTCTGCAGATGTATACCTTCTGCTGCCGTCAGAGTAATAGGTGTACCTGCTTTGGGGCGGAACGGGGGCAGGCGCCGCAGTGCTTTCTGCGGAGCGGTTCTCTTCCTGCTCAATGCGCGCTTGGGTAAAAGCGCCGGCGGTAAACGTTTTTTCTGTATTGCTGTTTTGCTCGTTTATAAAGCTTTCGTTCTTTTCTTCCATAAGTTAATCGCTCGCTTTCTTCTTAAAAAACAGTGTTGCTTATCCGCAAAGCTAAATGCCTTGTGTGTTGCAATATTAAACTTGCTGTCTTAAAAGAAACTGAATGGCGCAAAAAAAATTAAAATATACGCAAAAAATACTTAAACGCCTAAAATACTTTTACAGTATACCCCAAAATCCCCCAAAATACAAGAGCTTTTTTCACATTTAAGCCGCAGCATAAAGCTACCCCAAGAAACCTGTGGCTTCTTGGGGTATACTCCGCTGTTAGCGTTAGTCTTTTGTAAATACAAGGTTTTCTCCTGCCATTTCTAAAGGTTTCCCTTTTTCATCGGTTGCTATAAGCTTTCTGCCGTCTTTCTTCAGATGTGTTTCTTCTCCGTCTTTGCTTTTTAAAACAATAACATCATCCTCTACTGTGTATGTGCCTTTATCGGATGAAGGGATACTGCTTAAACTGGAAAGAAAATCCACGTTGTTTAAATTATTCCGAAATTGTTCCGCTTGTTGCTCATAGCCGGGGATGCTCTTTACGTAAAGATATAATTCTTCTGCATATTCGTGAAAAGCCTCTGACACATCCTCTTTGTCAACGGTAAGTCTGTATGTGTCGTCGGATCTTAACTCTAAATCAAACTCCAAAACAAGGGAACCTTTAAAATCTTTAAAGATTTCGGAGCTGGACGAAAACGCTTCCGTCAACGTGGGGCCCATATCAAGCTTGCCATCCCAATCGCCGGTTACGGAGTTACCAAAAATAAAAAACGCCGCAACCGAAAGGGCAATTACAATTACTAACGCACAGCTAATAATGGCAATCAGCTTCTTTTTGGGCTTTTTAGGAGCAGGCATATCGTAATATACTTGTTGTTCATACTGTGCTTGGTCATAAACGGGCTGTTGGGACGCCTCCGAAGGCACTTGAGTTTCGACAGTGGGAACGCCGGTGCCGCAGTTGGGGCAAAAGCTGCTGTTATCGGGGATTTGTGCCCCGCAATTAGAGCAAAACATAATACAACCTCCTAATTATTATCTTATCTTCAGTATATCATTGCTGATTCCCGTTGTCAATATCGGAGCCGTGTACTTTATGGGTAAACAAACACTTTACTCAATATTTTTCTGCAGTTAACACCTGCTTAATATTTTGGCGTTAATGTTACTTTGAAATAGTAGGAGAGTATAAGTGCAGAGGTGATTTTATGGATCTGTTTGACGTTTTGGAGATGATAGGCGGGCTTGCCCTGTTCCTTTTCGGTATGAACGTTATGGGGCAGGCGTTGGAGCGCCGCGCGGGGCATAAGCTTAGCGAGCTTTTGGGTAAGCTTACCACCAACCGTTTGGCAGGCTTGCTGACAGGCCTTGGCGTTACTGCAGTTATACAAAGCTCTTCCGCCACCACGGTTATGGTAGTGGGCTTTGTTAACAGCGGTATTATGACCCTTAAACAGGCTATAAACGTTATTATGGGTGCTAACATAGGCACCACCGTTACCGCTTGGATATTGAGCCTTGCGGGTATAGACAGCGGTAATGTGTTTATAAAGCTTTTCAAGCCCAGCTCTTTTACCCCTGTGCTTGCGATTGTCGGGCTTTTGTTCTTCCTTTCAAAGGAAGGCGGCAAAAAACGTGACACGGGCAGCATCCTTTTGGGCTTTGCCACCCTTATGTACGGCATGGATATAATGTCCGGCGCAGTTAACGGACTGTCAGAGCTTCCCGGTTTTCAGCAGTTGTTTGTGGCGTTTACCAATCCCATATTGGGCGTGCTGGCAGGAGCGGTGCTTACCGGTATCGTTCAGTCCAGCTCTGCCTCGGTGGGCATACTGCAAACCCTGGCGCTGGCAGGTGGCGTAAGCTACGGTGCCGCTATCCCCATCATTATGGGTCAAAACATAGGCACCTGCGTTACTGCCATAATCTCTTCCGTGGGCGCCAATAAAAACGCAAAACGCGCTGCGGCGGTGCATTTAAGCTTTAACGTTTTGGGCACCGCAATACTCATTGCCGTTTTTTGGATAGTAAAAGCAGTAGCAAACCCTGCCATCCTTGGCGAGAACGCCACCGTTTTCGGCATAGCTGTTGCACACTCTGCATTTAATATGCTGTGTACCCTTATTCTTTTCCCTATGGCAGGGGTTTTGGAAAAGATAGTTATCAAGCTTATTCCCGACGGAAAAAGCCCCGATACGGTGGAGCTTTTGGACGAGCGTTTGCTTGCTACCCCTCCAATGGCTATCGAGCGTTGCCACACCATAGCCTCCGATATGGCAAACGTTGCGGTGCACGCCCTTAAGCAAGGCTTATCGGTAGCGCGCAACTACGACGAGACCTTGGCAGCCAAGGTGCGTGAAAAAGAAGATAAGACCGACTATTACGAGGATGTGCTTGGCACCTATCTTGTGAAATTAAGCACTCGCCGTATCAGCGGCAGAGACAGTGCCGAGGCGGCAAAGCTGCTTAAGATAATAGGCGATTTTGAAAGGATATCCGACCACGCGGTAGAGATAGTTTGCGCGGCGGAGGAGATAAAAGCAAAGGGACAGGCCTTCAGTGATGATGCAAAGGCAGAGCTTGACGTGCTGTTTTCCGCAGTGGAGGAGATTCTTGATAAGACCCTGGATGCCTTTATCAACAATGACCTTGGTGCGGCGGCGGAAATAGAGCCTCTTGAACAGGTTATAGACGACCTTAAGGAGACCTTGCGCAGTCGTCATATCCAACGCTTGCAGCAAGAGAAATGCACCATAGAGGTGGGCTTTGTTTGGACGGATATGCTTGCCGCCCTTGAAAGAACCTCTGACCATTGCTCCAATGTGGCGGGCTGTGTGCTTGAGATATCTCAAAACCACATGAACATCCACGAAACACTGCGTACCGTAAAGGCAGGCGGCGGCGACTTTGACCTGCTTTACGGCAAGTATGCGGAAAAGTATTCACTTAAATCACCTCAAGAAATCTAACGATTTCTTGGGGACCCCTAAATCACCCCAAGAAATCTAACGATTTCTTGGGGACCCCTAAATCACCCCAAGAAATCTAACGATTTCT
>JAZUQW010000001.1:0-6234 GCA_045605905.1 Eubacteriales bacterium | reverse complement strand
AGAGGAGCCTGCCATTATTACCATAAACGACCTTTCGGGGGATATTTACGGCGCCTTGGATACGGTCAACCGTTTTGGCGGCGCGGTGACGCCCATAAGCGAAAGGGAGTTTAAGATTAGCCCTATATGGGCGAACAAAGCAAAGCATCCTGTTATATATGCCCGCGAAAGCGGCACCTTCCTGCGCTTTATTATTCCTGTTGCGGCGGCGCTGTTTGACAGCTTTGAGATTCGCTGTGCAACCGTTGTGCCGCCATACAGCCCCATTATGCAGCAGATGGAGGAGCATGGCTGTACCTGCGTATACGAAGAGGGCGTTATGCGCTTTGCAGGTAGGCTTAAGGGCGGCAAGTTTACCTTGGCGGGCAATACAGGCGGCAGGTTTTTATCGGGGCTTTTATTTGCTTTGCCGCTGTTGGATGAGGATAGCTCGGTAAGCTTTACATCCCGCTTGCAGACAGGCGGATACGTGGATATGACCTTGGAGACTGCGGCAAAATACGGCGTGCGGATATACAAAGACGGTACGGGGTATTTTGTAAAAGGCGGTCAAAAATACATAAAGCCCTTTGACAGAGAAAAGCTTTCGGTAGAAGGCGATTGGTCCGGTGCGGCATTTTGGCTTGCTGCAGGCGCATACTGCGGCGACGTATGCTGTGGCAACCTTAACACAAGCTCCGGTCAGCCGGATAAAAAGATTGTAGAGCTGTTGGCGGCAATGGGCGCCGATATAAGGGCAGACAGTAAAACAAACAGCGTTTTTGCCCTTAAAAGCCCCTTACACGGTATTGATGTGGATTGCTCGGATATACCCGATTTAGTACCCGCGTTGGCGGTAGTAATGTCCTTGGCACGGGGCAACAGTATGATACGCAATATAAGCTGGTTGCGTCACAAGGAAAGCGACCGTATACACGCGCTGTGTCACAATCTTAACCTTATGGGCGCTAAAGTTACGGAGTATGAGGACGCCTTGGGATTTACGGGTGTTAAACAGCTTAAGGGCGCCACAGTGGATAGCTTTGGCGACCATCGTATAGCCATGGCGATGGCAATAGCGGGCAGTATTGCACGGGGGCAGACGATTGTTAAAAATGCCGATGCGGTAAGAAAATCTTATCCCCGCTTTTTCTATGATTTCAAACAGCTTGGCGGAATAATTGAGGATATAAGAGAAAGGTAAGGTGAAAATATGCGTCCCAACAGACTATTTGTGGTGGTTCCCTGTTACAACGAGGAAGAGGTATTACCGGAAACTTCAAAACGCTTGGCAGAAAAGATGGCCGCGCTTATAAAGTCGGGCAAGATAGCGGAAAACAGCCGCGTTGCCTTTGTAAACGATGGCAGCAAAGACAAAACTTGGGAGATAATACAAGAGCTTAATAAACAAAACCCCGTGTTTACGGGCGTAAATTTAAGCCGTAACAGAGGGCACCAAAACGCGTTGCTGGGCGGGCTTATGACGGTTATGGAAGATGCAGATATGACCATATCCATGGATGCCGACCTGCAGGACGATATTAACGCCATTGACGCGATGGTTGATAAATACCATGCGGGCTGTGACATTGTTTACGGCGTACGCAGCAAACGCAAGACCGATACCTTTTTTAAGCGCTTTACGGCAGAAAGCTTTTACAGGCTTATGGACAAAATGGGCGCAAAGACCGTATTTAACCATGCAGATTACCGATTGATGAGCAAGCGCGCACTTAAGGGCCTTGCAGAGTTTAAAGAGGTTAACCTATTTTTGCGCGGCATTGTTCCCATGGTCGGCTACCCCTCGGATGTGGTGTACTACGAGCGTGCAGAGCGTTTCGCAGGTGAAAGCAAGTATCCCCTTAAAAAGATGATATCCTTCTCTATAGAAGGTATAACCTCCTTAAGCACCACACCCATACGCGCCATAACAAAGCTTGGTATATTTATGTTTATATTAAGCATAGGTATGCTTATATACTCGGTTGTAAGACTGTGCATGGGGCACACCGTATGGGGTTGGGCAAGCCTTATTGTTTCCATTTGGGCAATAGGTGGCTTGCTTATGATTTCGGTGGGCGTTGTGGGCGCCTATGTGGGCAAGATATACCTTGAAGCCAAGGGCAGACCGCGGTATATAATAGAAAAATATTTGGAAGAGGAAGAAAAGAAATAAGCTATGTGGCACCCTATTAAGCATTTTGTTACAATAACAAAGCATCGCCACAAGGTTATTGCCCATTGCCGCAAGGCGGGCATTCTTTGGCAGGGGCTGCGACATGATTTATCCAAGTACTCACCTATAGAGTTTTTTTCGGGGGCAAAGTATTACGTGGGCACCCGTAGTCCCAACGAGCTTGAGCGTGAAAAATTTGGGTACTCCAAAGCATGGCTTCATCACAAGGGCCGCAACCGCCATCATTTTGAGTATTGGCAGGATGCCATCCCCGCTGAACACAAGCCCTTGGCTCCGGTGGAAATGCCGCTACGCTATGCAGCGGAAATGTTTTGCGACCGCGTTGCCGCCAGCAAGATATATAAGGGCAACAGTTATACCAACGCCTCCGCGTGGGAGTATTATGCACCTAATCGGGATGTATTGCCCATGCACCCAAACACCAAAGCCCTTTTGGAAAAATGGCTTTTAACCCTAAAAGACCAAGGAGAAGATGCAGCATTTGCCCTGATAAAGCAAGAGCTTAAAGATTTAAGGAAAAACGCTCCGACAAATCACCCCAAGAAATCTGACGATTTCTTGGGGACCCCGAAAAAGAATGTGAAAGCTTAAGGCTTTCACATTTTTCGTTTTGTTTTATAAAAACGGTTGACATAGTTTTGGATATGTGATAATATAGTTTTGCAAACCATTAGGAGGTGCGTTGATATGAAACTTGAAGGAATATACCCGGCGCCCAAATTTGATTTAGTAAAAGAATACATTAATGATGCCGTGACAAAATACGGCGACAACGACGCATTTGTAATAAAAGAACGTCAAGGCGACGAAGTATTTTATCGCCGTATAAGTTACAGTCTTTTCGGAAAGCAGCTGCGTGACTTTGGCAGTGGGCTTTTAAAGTTGGGGGTTAAAGGCAAGCGTGTTGCCATAATAGGCGCCAACTGCTATGAGTGGTTACTTACTTATATTGCAGTTGTAAGCGGCGTGGGCATTATCGTTCCCTTGGATAAAGAGCTTACGGAAAGTGAGCTTTTGCTGTCCCTTAAACGCAGTAAGGCTGATGCGGTAGTGTTTGATTCACTGCATATGGAGCTTATGCAGCGCTTGGCTACGGGAAACGACCTTGGCATAAAGCATTTTATCTCTACAAAAAAGCTTTGCGATAACATCCCCTGCGTTAATGAGATAATCGAGCAGGGCACCCTGTTTTTGCAAAACGACACATCTTACGACAGCTACGACCCCGACCCGGACGAGATGGCAACCATAATATTTACCTCCGGCACAACATCTGCATCCAAAGCGGTAATGCTTTCCAACAGAAATATCGCTGCCAACTTGTATGACTTGCTGTCTACGGAGAAGATTTATCCCACCGACCGCAACCTGCTGTTTTTGCCCTTGCACCACACCTTTGGCTCTACAGGCGCGTTATTCTTTCTTTCCAGCGGCGCAACAAATATGTTTTGCGACGGTTTAAGATACATACAAAAGAATCTTAAGGAATACAAGATAACCACCTTTGTGTGCGTGCCTCTGTTGCTTGAATCTATGTACAGGGTAATAGTAACCAACATAGAAAAAAGAGGTATGGCGGCAAAGGTTAAGCTTGCAAAGAAATTAAGCGGAGGTCTGCAAAAGCTACACATAGACGTGCGCAGGAAGCTGTTTAAGCCCATATTGGAAGAACTTGGCGGCGAGATAAGGTTTATAATAAGCGGCGCCTCTGCCATTAAAAAGAACGTTGCCAAGGGCTTTAACGACTTTGGTATTCTTACGGTACAGGGCTACGGACTTACCGAAACATCGCCGGTTTTAGCGGCTGAAAATGTGGAAAATATGCGCTATGGCTCGGTGGGCAAGGTGTTCCCCTCGGTAAACATCACCATAGACGAGCCTAACGAGGACGGTATTGGCGAGATAGTTGCGGAAGGTCCCAACGTTATGCTTGGATATTACGAAATGCCCGACGAGACCGCCGCTGTGCTTAAGGACGGAAAGTTTTACACAGGCGATCTTGGCAGGATAGACAAAAACGGTTTTCTGTATATTACGGGCAGAAAGAAGAACGTTATAGTGCTTAAAAGCGGCAAAAACGTTTACCCCGAAGAGCTTGAAAGCCTTGTAAGCAAGCTTCCTTATGCATCGGAAGTGCTTATATACGGCAAAAAGAAGGGCGACAATTTTCTTATTGCCTTGAAGCTTGTTTATAACAGCGCCTATTTTAAAGACAAATACGGCGATATTGATGAAAGCGCAATCTATGACAAGGTTAAAGCAGATATAAGTGAAATCAACGAAGACCTCCCCCTCTACAAGCACATTAAGCACATAGACATACAAACAACACCTATGGTAAAAACCTCTACGGCAAAGATCAAGCGCCACGAAGAAATAACAGAATAAACGCAAATCACCCCAAGAGGCTGTTAAGGCTTCTTGGGGTGATAAAATTTTTAAGGTCTATTGCTGACCGTCTTCGCTTTCTTCAACAGGGTTCATATAATCCGGGGTGGTATCCTCAACAAGTTCACCCTTGGCGGTAACTATTTTGCCCTCTTCAAAATATCCTGTATAGGTTCTGCCGTCTGCATGGAAATACATACCCTTTACACCGTGGGCACAGTTGCCATCCTCTAAAATTACAAAACTGCCGTCTTCGTTTTTTTGGCGGGTATCGGGCAGGTCGTTAATGAATGGCCCAAAGTAACGGTCGCCATTGGCGTAATGCAGCTCGCCATCGGCACCCTCACGCTTATCCTTTACCCAATAGCCCTTATAGCTTTCGCCGTCTGACAGCTCAAGCTCGCCATAGCCTTCACGAGCGCCGTTAACATATGCACCTGTGTATATGGTTCCGTTATCCCATATACAGGTTCCCTGTCCGTGGCACAAGCCGTTTTTATACTCACCCTCGTAAATAATGCCTTCCTTTGTCTCTGTGGCTTTTATTTCAACCTTGCCCGTTCCGTGAGGAACGCCGTCTTTAAAGCTACCGGTATACACGTCACCGTTGGCAAAATACATAGTACCAACGCCGTTAATAACATCGTCTTTCCACTCGCCCTCATAGCGGTCGCCGTTGGCGTATACCATAACGCCCTCGCCATGGCGACAGAGATAATCGATGTCGCCGGTATACACATCACCGTTATCAAAGCTTATGGTGTTGTTAGCCTTATCCAAGTCACCGTCGTTATCGCCGGGATAATTCAAAGAGCCTGTCATTGGCTGCCCGTCGACAACCTTGCCGATAAACTTTATGTCCTTATCGGAGGTTATACGATAGCCCAAAAGTAAAACCACAACAACGGTTAACAAAACCAATGCCAAAGAGCATATTATTACCCCGTAAATAGGATTAAATTTGCGTCTGCCTCGACTTGCCATTATATGCCTTCCTTTCCGTTAATAACCGTTGTTTATAAAATACCCTTTATAAGCTTTGCAAAAGAGGGATATACTGCCGCAATAATTGCCGCCGCAACAGCCACCGCAAGCAATACAATCACCAAGACCCACGCAGAAGCATCGCTACCGCCGTGCTTGGCTTCCATCTTTTCCAATTTGTCCTCAACAATATAATAGCCCTCTTCAGCACTGCAAACAGCGCCATCCTGCATAGAGCCTTTTCTTAAGGCAAAACGGCAAAGAACACTGTCACAGCCCAGCTCTTTAAGGGTTTTTGCGTTGTCGGCACCGATAGCCTCTGCCTTTAAAAGGGCACGCACTATCTTACCGATAACGTTGTTGCTGTAAAAAGCTAAAACCGACGCCAGCGCTGCGCTGACAGCGCCGCACCATATTAAGGTTTCGGCAGAGCTTATGCCAAGAATTTTCAAAATAGATTTCCTCCAAAAAAGGGGCGATTAGCGTATTTCTTCCTTGCCGCCCATATAAGGTCTGAGGGCTACGGGGATAGCAACACTACCATCTGCACGCAAATTGTTTTCTAAAAATGCAATAAGCATACGGGGCGGAGCCACAACTGTATTGTTAAGGGTGTGGGCGTAATACTTTCTGCCGTCACCGTCAACACGTATCTTAAGACGTCTTGCCTGTGCATCACCAAGGTT